>NZ_JAJALG010000079.1:0-2482 GCF_020515205.1 Alteromonas sp. McT4-15 | reverse complement strand
TCAATTTTCAGTTAAGCGTCAAGAGCAATCGCGTTGGAGTAGAATCGATAATAAGTAATCTGATAGATAACGCTATCGAACACGGAAAAACTGATACAGAAATACTTGTGAACTTAGGTGTAAATAGTTCTAGTAATGTTTACCTCAGAGTGACAAATAAGGTGGGGACAGAGGTTAATGAGGATGATCTAAAGCATATGTTTGAACCGCTTTGGCAAAAAGATGCTTCTAGAACATCTGAAGATAACTTTGGGCTAGGTCTTTCTATAGTAAATGCATTGTGCGACGCTGTATGTGCAGAAGTTTCTGTAACCAAAACCACCGAAGAAGACATATCGTTTTTGTTGACTTTTAAAAATGAAACTATTGGTCCGTAATCTTAGGCAGGCTTAAGTTACTGTAACCTTAGCCTTAATAACACTCCTGAAAAGAGAGACTGCGACTTAGCAAGAGAATAAAAATAGGGTAATTCAACTTAACCTAGCTTTCGAATTTGGTATGTGGTGGAGATCAAAAAAGTTTTCGGCCACCTGTTCCTTGTCACGGATAATTGCTGCTGGAACAAGTCAATGCTTCCATTCAACTCATTGGGCGTACAACGATAAAATGACTTTACGATTTTTTTGCAGAGTTCTACCAAGAAACTGTTGAAAAACACTTGCTGACAATAGGTTATCTTAATATAGATTAACGTTACCTGTCTCAATCAATGTTCCGAGATCGATGAAATAATTAGAACCAGCATAAAAGTGTTATTCAATTGATACTAGGCAAGATGCAAATAAGTTCCTAACGTGAGATCATGACTGCATGTTAAGTTACATTCTCTACTGCTCGTGAGCCAACAGTTAATTATTGCCAGTAGTCAGCTAAAGCAAGCGCTGATAGCCCTATAAAGAGGTTTTCCTATCACGGATAGACAACTTATTACCGTGCTCACAATTGATAGAAGTGATTGAACTTTTGTATCCTAAAGCTGATATTAATCGCCTTATTCATATGCAGAAAAATAAGTGAAGCAGAGAGTATCTATAACCGCGGGGCGAGAGTCACTTATCGACCAGCGCTTGAGTGGCGCTTAAGTTGAAATCGCTGAAGTTAGTTTGTGCCTCAACGATTTAAACAGAATATCTGATTTCTCTTTCAAGTTACCGATGAATTTATATTTATCGGGTGTGTTTATTTATATAGCTCCTCAAGCCTCCTCAATTTTTTGTATTTCTGGTTAGCCCCCGTTATAACGTTAATGGAACTGGACAAAAGGGAAGTATTGTGGCGGCTACTTAAAGCGTTCAAGTTCTACCGCAGTATCTGAATTATGGAGTTGGAGACGCGCCCAAAAATTTGCATGGTTGTAGGCTATCTTTCTCATCATGACTATTTCTTAAATTCTGCCGATGAACGGGCTATTCTAATCACAAATCAGCCTCAACTGTTTACCAATTCGCGAAAATCCATTATTCTCCATATTGGTTATGTTTAATGCTTAAGAAATGTTTAAATCCATATCAAAAGTAATATTAGTGTTTACAGTGCTATCTGCCCTCGTCGGGCAAGCGATGGCTGTAGATACTATGAGTTTTGAAATGGCTATTGACAACAAACATTACAATAGTAATTCTGAATCGAATTGCTCTACGAACATGAGCCATGGTATGAGAGTAGATTCTAGCAGTTCGGAGAACGCTAGTATTAAAGATTGTTGCAACACTTCGGAATGCACATGCCCACCAGGTGGTTGTACTCATGCTCCCGTCCTTATAGCTTCCATGATGACTGTTCAACACCCAGTGGTGCCGGACGCTTCATTTGGCTTGTTCTTCCAACAGCCAGTTTCAGTAACATCCTCACTTTTTCGCCCACCGATATTTGCCTAACACGGGGTCAGTGCGTCCAAATTTAACGCACAATTTGTTTCAGTTCCTGTTTATTATCTAGGTGCTAGCGTACCTATATGTGCCAGCTTTGTCTGGAGGCAAAAATGTTAAAAAAAATCATCTATCAAGCTGCGGTATTACTGCTAATTCTACCTAGCATTGCCATGGCAAATATCCACCATGGCGCAAACGACGTCTTCGAATTATTAGTTTATAAATCACCATCGTGTGGATGTTGCAAAAAGTGGATAACCCATCTAGAAAACCAAGGGTTTCAACTACGTACAAAGGACTTTCATAACTTGAGCGACATCAAGAACGAATACGGAATTTCGCCAAATCTTCGCTCTTGCCATACCGCTGTTACAGAAAACGGCTTTGTATTTGAAGGCCATGTCCCTTCTAAGTTTATAAAACGATTCTTGTTAGAAGAACATCCAAAGGCTATCGGGTTATCTGTTCCAGCTATGCCAGTAGGTTCACCCGGAATGGAAGTAGCAGAGCAGTTTATGCCTTATACCGTTTTCATTATATATCAAGATGGGAGCTACGAACCTTACGCGAAAGTAGAAAGCTACGACAGTCAATTCGATTGAAGTCAAAGT
>NZ_JAJALG010000078.1:0-2579 GCF_020515205.1 Alteromonas sp. McT4-15 | reverse complement strand
TTGCGTATTTCGGTGAATCCGAACGGTCATTTCGGTTTTATCCGATCACTTTTTCTTCTTCTTTTTCGTCCTTGCCAGTTTTACCTTAAGTGATCGGATTGGTCTAGTTTTCTCATCGATTCGCCAGCCAGTTCAATTCGATGGCTGTTGTGCAGTAAACGGTCGAGTAATGCATCTGCCACGGTGGGGTTACTGATGAGTTTGTACCATTCGGTAACGGGCAACTGGCTAGCGATAATGGTGCTGGTGTTTTGATATCGTTCTTCCATTACGTCAAGTAAGTCATTGGCCTGTCTTGCACTCAGTTTTTCCATTCCCCAGTCATCTAGGATGAGCAGCTCTTTCTTAGCGAGTTGTGCAAGCTGTTGTCGGTAACTTCCATCGGCGTGGCCGATATTCAGCTCATCTAGAAGCTGGCCGAGCCGGTAATATCGTACTGTATGATGCTGTTCACAGGCTTGTCTGGCTAATGCGCAAGCGAAGTACGTTTTACCGCACCCCGTTGCGCCAGTAACGATAATGTTATGGGCATGATGTAAGTATTGGCCGCTCAACAGTGTGGCGACTTTATCTTTGCGTAGACCGCGCTCTGCGCGGTATTCCAATCGGCTGGCGTGAGCTTCTAAGCGCAAGGTTGCCTGACGCAGTAAACGCTTCACTTTGCTGTCTTGCCGACAGTGGATTTCATGCTGTGCCAGTAATCCTAAGCGTTCTTCGAAGCTCATCTCGTCGTAGGTTGTCGCTTGGCTTTGTTGTTGCAGTAACGCTTGAGCGAAGTGTCCAAGCCGTAAGCTACGCAGTTGCTCTTGTAATTGAGATTGTGTCATGGGTTGTCCTATTGATAGTAATGTTGGCCGCGGATATTGTGGTGGGTTACAGGTTGCTCATCGTGTTCGACAGCGGTGCTCGGTACGCTTTCTTGGTGATGTTTGAGTAAGTTCATCACAACGCTTCTGTGAGGGCGTTCTAGCAGTAACGCCTTTTGGCAAGCGGCTTCAAGTCGCGCAGCACCATGCTGTTTAGTGAGATTTAGAATGGCTAGGCAGCTTTTAATCGCTTGCTCTGGATGTTGACGGCTATGGATGTGCCACTGCACCACACCGCGCGTACCTACACCAATATTCTCCGCCCAGTGCAATAAGCGCTCAGCGCTGAAGCGCTGTTTTACATGGCTGTCCGGCATGTGTTCTTTTTGCGTTGAGAAGCCGCCGTCTTTTGCTGATTTAGCGTGCTGTGTCACCAGTTGATTTTGGTGATAGATGCTGACCACACTGCCACTTGCCTCGATGGTCACCGTGTTGCCTACTAAGGTGTGCGGTACAGAGTAAGCGTGCTTTTGGTACAGCACATGGTAATCCGGCCCCACCTTTGCTCGTTTACTGTCGATGTACTCATACGTGGTGCCAGGCAATGGCATTAACGCGGGTTTATCGAGCAGTTCAAACTGCTCTCGGCGAGAGCCTGGATGTAAGCGCTGCGGCCGATTATTTAACTCTTCCATTAACACTTTGATACGTGCGTTAAGGCCCGCTAAAGTGTAAAAGCACTCCCGTCGCAATCGCATTAGTATCCAGCGTTCAACAATCAGTACCGCATTTTCTGCTTTAGCCTTATCCTTCGGTTTATAAGGCCGTGCAGGCACAATGGCGCAGCCGTAATGCCGCGCCATTTTTGCGTAGTTTTCATTCAGCGTGGGCGCGTAACGATGGGCTTTGGTAACGGCTGATTTCAGGTTATCCGGCACAAGTAAACGAGGTACACCGCCAAGGTAGCGGAACGTTCTTACGTGCGCCATTATCCAGTCTTCTTCACGTTGTGAGCGGCCAGCTTCAACATACGTGTAGTTGGTCGCACCTAAAGTCGCAACAAAGATTTGTGCATGATAACGCACTTCGCCTGTATCGGGATTAACGATAGGTACTGTCGGCCCGCAGTAGTCAATAAACAACTTATCACCCGCGATATGATGCTGACGCATACTACGCTTCTGCTTTTTAAGCCATCGCTGATAATGCTCGCAGAACTGCGTATAACCGTAGGCTGACGCACTATCTTCGGCGCAATACTCTTCCCACAGCAACAGCTTAGTCATGCCTTTACGCTTCAACTCTTGCTGCATAAGCATAAAGTCAGGCAGCCGTTTTTGGCGCTGAACGGGACCAGTGTTATACAACTGAGCCTCGAGCGTTTTATCATTGAGCGCTTCCGGCAACGGCCACGATAAATCACTGGATTTAAAGCGCGAGAGTATTTCACTCACGGTTGAAGGGCCGAGACTTAAGCATTGGCCGATGTCTCGATGGCTTAATCCTACTTCGAATTTGAGACGCAGGACGTCTTTAATCTTTCTCATATCGGTTCTCTTTCTCGCCATGGCAGCTCGTTCCTTCAATAAAGTGATGAAGTTGAGCTTACCAATTGATTTAGTGAGAAAAAGAAGAAGATTTCGGGATTCCGAACAGTGATTTCGGAAAAACGTCATTTTTGATCGGATAACGCCGAAATAAGCGATCGGATTAGACCGAAATCACTGATCGGATTGAACCGAAATGGGTGATCGGAATGGGCCGGAACATGCA
>NZ_JAJALG010000077.1:0-2624 GCF_020515205.1 Alteromonas sp. McT4-15 | reverse complement strand
GAGTAGCTTCCCAATTAGAGCTCGTACATAAGCACGCATTAATTCTTCAATTGACCGCTAATGTTGTTGACAAAGGGGGAGTCCACATAAGCGAAGCGAGTGCCTTAAGTGGTTTGTTAGGCGCTACACTGGTAGCCACAACAGTTCCAAATCTTTACTTACGAAAACAGCTCGACCTATAAATGGATTGGGCTTGGCTTTTTCGTTGTAGTAATTTACGTCATCTGAGACAACATTTAAATCAACGCTAATCTCATTTTGTGATACGACATTAACACATAACTTGGCTATCACTTCGCACGCATGGAAAGTGGTGTAAACAAAAACATTAGGCGTCCCATCTTTTGGGTTAGTGGAGATATTAATCTCTAAACCATCTAGGTTGCCAGCTACTGGATAGCCGACCAACGCAAAGAAAAAACTGTCTGGATAAGCTTCGTCGTCTAAGCTTTTCGTTTCAAGAGAAATGTAGAGTTTAGAGTCTTTGACTGCAAAACCTCCATTAACCTGCTGATATTCGATAATTCCGTCTTGGTGTTCTAAAGTGAACATGAAGTTTCCTTGGCGCCTAACACCCACATAAGGGGCAGTAACACGTGGGCTAAAATCCGAGCGAAGCGACAGAGCCCACGTGTTACTGTCCCAGCGAAGCGCCTTAATGTATTTGTTATATTGCAATGCCGATTTGGTCCTGAGACCTGAATTCTTTGCGTTTGTATAAGAAAAAGAACCATACAACAACAAATACGCAAGTTCCGAATGGAAAAAAGAGCACGTAAGGAAAGGTTAACAGCAGTGACCAATAAAAATACCAGCGAGCCCGATATTTGTTGAATAACATAACAATACAGCCCAAAAATGCTAGAAATGGACTTGCAATTAATATAATTGCTGCAGATACAAGTTCTTGTGAAATAGCTCCGGCCATTAGTTTTGGGTCGTTAGTAACTTCAAAATTGGGTTCAAAAGCCATTAATACGATCTCAATTACTCCAACCACAACTGAAAGGAAAGCAAAAGAGAACAAAAAAACTGTTAATAAAGCTAAATTTCTTTGCATGTTTAACCTGCGATATAACACCCCACTTAGGGGCACAAATACGCAGGCTATAATACGGAGCGAAGCGAAGGGAGCCTGCGTGTTTGTGTCCCAACGAGCGCCAGCGAGTGGCTACAGTGGTTTGTTATGTGTGTTGTTTGAAACAACATACGTTAGCGGCTCTTTAAAACTCCAGCTACTGCCAGTTATTTGCACGTTAGTTTTGTTAATTGACTTTTTCACCTCAGCTCTCACTCTACGAGTAACAAATAAGAAAGTAAAAAGCCAGCAAACGAATACCCCCCAAGAGATTAGATAGAGGACTTCAAATTGCAAGTATGCGAACAGAAAAGTGGCCACGACTAGAATCACAGCTACATATTTGAAAAGAGATGAAAATACGATCTCTTTCTCATTGAGACTTAATTCAGTTTCTTTGTAAAAAATAAACAATATGAAAATCCTAGAAGCACATAACGCCTTACTAAAAGGCGGAAAATGTTTGGCTATACTTTGCGACGAAGGAGCACAAGCCAAGCGTTTTGCGTCCTTTTGAGTAAATTGTTAGGGCTAGTCTATGAATTGTTATTGAGCTTCTTTTGTCTTTTAATATAGCTATACAAAAAAACAAACCAAATAAGACTAAAGAATGTAGGTGTTAATGCTTCAAAATATGAACCTAAACTAAGGTAGTACTTCCCATTTTTAGATAAATATACAATAGCAAAATCACCTGGTTGATAGAGGTTGGCATATTTCTTTTTTGAAATACATGTTGAAATATCACCTGGCTTAACATCCCCAATAATAATATTCTCATTGCTTGATAATATTTTTAATTCTACCTCAATGATGCAGGAGTTTCTAAAACCCACATCGGAATACCTATCGAATTCAGAATCAATTATTTCAGCTTCTAGAACTTCAGAGTCTAAGGCACTAAAAACTTCATAAACCTGAAAAGGCATAAAAAATACTGTAAGTCCAAAACTAAAAAAGGTGAGAACTAAAATACAAATACCTTTAAGCTTGTCCATTGGTCAAATCGATCCTTGATAGCCCTAACGGCCCGCATAACGGGCAAAAATACGTAGGCTATAATACAGAGCGAAGCGAAGGGAGCCTACGTGTTTTTGTCCCAGCGAGCTTGCGAGCGAGTTTATGCGATTGTTAGGTGCGTGCACTTTTAACCTGCTCACTTTTGTAGCCTGAAAATATAGGAAGAACAAAACCATACACACTTGCACAACAAAATAGAATAAAATTAACATTGCTAAGTATGACACTGTGTTCGGTAATGCTTAGAAGAATACTGAGAACTATTCCTGGTAAAAGAGTGCAACAAAAATACAAAACAATATGAATGAGCTTGTTGCGACGGGATCCTCTTCCTTTATACAACCATATTGAAGCGATAATGGTAGAAAGAGCAAGCACAACAAAAACGAAAATAGCACCACCAGCCATTGCTTATCTCCAGAGCACCTAACTTTTAAATAAGGGGCGCAGGCGCGTGGGCTACAATGCGAAGCGGCCCACGTGTATGCGTCCCAGCGAACGAAGTGAGTGACTTTATTTTTTTGTT
>NZ_JAJALG010000076.1:0-2711 GCF_020515205.1 Alteromonas sp. McT4-15 | reverse complement strand
ATGGCAGAATATTGGAAGGTAACCCACCGCCACAGACCATATAATATAATACCTGTAGCGTTCTATGTTACTTTAGAGGGGAAAATCCCTAGAACCCCTCATGGCTAAGTACTGTTGGTATGCGTTTGGGAGCGCGAGCCCTAATCGTGTCTGGCAACAAAGTTAGTTCGCGTTCAAACACATGTTTGTACATAAAGACAATTGCACACAGAGCGAGATTTTGGGTGGATGAGGTTACATGCCGCTTAACAGCCAAGTATGTTAGGAAGTCTGTCACTTCCTGCTCACCTAGTTCTTCGGGGTGACGCTTTTGATTAAAAATAATAAAACGCTTTATCCATAGTAAGTAGGTTTTTTCGGTCTGAATTGAGTAATGCTTAGTCCGCAAAATAGCACGAATTTTTTCTATGAAAGGGCTTTGACCCATAACAATCCTCCAGTAAATGATGTTGTGTAATTACTGAGAAGTCTCAGTAACACGCATCATAAAATTGGATGAATGGAGTTGTAGCCCAGTAGATTCATAAGCATTGGTCAGTTTATCTTATGTTATTAATAAGAGTTCTTAGTAACCACACGAGAAATTCCCTCAAAAATACGCTGTAAGCCTCGGCTCTAGTGACAATAGAGCACAGTTTAACTTTGGATTTAATGAGAAGTCTTAGTAATCAGCAAATTTAAGCATATAAAACTGATAACTTATTGATAATGAAATATTAGCTTACAAAATGTGCCCGTTATTAGAGAGAATTCTTAGTAATATGCACCAAAAGTATTTAATTTAATCGTTATCAGTCTTGTAAGAGGATGATATCCAATACATTTGTGGAGTTTTGTTGCGTGAAACCTACTGCGTGTTACAGTGAAGTCTCCATAATAAGATGTTAGGTGCTTATGAGAAGCGAAACAAGAACTCAAGAATGGTTTCTAAAAGATCCAAGAACCAGAAAATGGATTCGACAATGCGCAGCTTGCGGTCAATACGGTAAAGATCCTGATTCGCCACAAGATATACCAAAAGTAAATTTCGGAAGCATGTTTCCTGATATGGTATTGGATGATAGAGGTTTCTGTCAGTTCTGTAGCCCAAGAATAAAGTAGTATCTCGTTGGGAATTGATTTTCAAAGTAGACTTTGCGTTTTACTTGATTTCAAACGAGGTTTAAATATGCACGCACCTAACAAGCCAAGCAAGTGGGACAATTACATGTGGGCTCCCTTCGCTTCGCTCCGTATTTTAGCCCACATGTAATTGCCCCTTCTTGGGGTGTTATGCATATGAGGTAAATCAGGGATGAAGAGGTTATTTTGGTTAGTAAGTATTGCACTAGTTGTCATGGCAATTATCTCCTCGTGGGATATTTCTAATTCTTTTGGAGAAGTTTTGTTTATTGTCGGACTAGCTTCTGGTGCACCTTTAATTTTGGCGGGCATTTTCAGTGGGCTTAAGCCAGACCAGACCGCCATGCAGTATGTTACCGCTGCATCATTTACAGCAGTATCCGCTGTTGGGCTATATTTTCTGTCTTTAGCTTCACTGCAAGTTTTAACCTCAGGTCCGCTTAACGAATCCGGAATGTTGTTTACTTTTCTTCCTTTTCTGTATATTAAGTTTGCTGTCACAGGAGCTTTGATTGGTGGCATCGCGTTTTTAGCGGTGTGGCTGTTTGGAAAATATGCATAACAAGGCGCTGAAATCGCAGTCGCCTCCGGCAACTGCTGGGACGCAAACGCGCGGCGGCTTCGCCATTATCGCCGCACGTTCACGCCCCTTAGCTTAGTGTTAGGTACTACAAGGAGTGTTTGAGAATGAGCATTGAATTAACTATCAAATATACCGATGCAGAGTATAAGGCAGCTATCAAGGAAAAAATGGCAGTTATGCCAAACAAGAATCTTCATACCTACTTACCCTCGGGCATTTTATTTATCGTGGTTTCCGCACTTTACTACTTCAATTTCATTTTTAGCTGGTGGGGAATTGCTACTACGGTAATTCTTTCAATCTACGCTATCCCGTGTCTGCTTGGAGATTTTTTAATGCCAAGTATTGCACTCGCTTTTGCCAAAAAGAAAAAACTTCAAGACACTTATCACTTTAAGATCGATCAAGACAGAATTGAAAGAAGTTCAGAGAAAGGAGTTTTAACAACCAAATGGGAGGAATTATCGTCGGTTGATTTCTTTCCTAGCAATGTATTCTTTAATTTGCCAAATGGGTCTATGCTCGTCCCTAACTCTTATTTATCCAGTGCGGAGTTAGAGGTTCTTAAATCTTATGCGGCACGTACCTAACAAAAAAATTAAGTCACTCACTGCGTTCGCTGGGACGCATACACGTGGGCTGCTTCGCATTATAGCCCTCGCGCCTGCGCCCCTTATTTAAAAGTTATACACCACCCATTATTTAGTAATAATCAGGCTAAAGTTCAGCACTTTTTTACAACGGCTTTGGAGTTTCGTTTTAGCTTTTTGTCAGCATCGAAGGTAATTTGAAAGTTCTGCTTTTCAACTCACGCCGCGCTCTTTTCTGGCTGCTTGCTAAAGTTAAAATCACAGGTTGTTTTGTTCGGTACTTTTATTCTATTTTCTTCAACATGCTGGCAGTTAACAAACGGTTTGTGTATAACAAAAAAATTAAGTCGCCTGCTAGCGCAGGCTGGGACGCATACACGTGGGCTGCTTCGCATTATAGCCCACGCGTCTGCGCC
>NZ_JAJALG010000075.1:0-2762 GCF_020515205.1 Alteromonas sp. McT4-15 | reverse complement strand
ATTTTAAATTCTTCAGGGTAGCGTTTACCGCTCATAAGCACCTCTCTTTTCAGTTAGTTTATCTAACTGAGAGGCGTCTAGGAAATTAGTGGCGATTCATAACACAAACTCACTTGCACCCATTTTACGCTTTCGATCACGTTCAGAAATGACACTTTTCAGGACTTCAGCATGAGGTGCATTCAGCCAAGGTTGAAATTTATTGCAGGTGTAACAATGAATTGTGCCATTAGCACAAAAGCCAAACTTGCCACAATTTCCGACAGGATTGCCATCATTGTTATTAATTCGGCTACGAGGATCATTGGCTCGAATTGCGTCTTTTTCGCTATCTATTAAAGTACCTGAAAATGCCTGCGCCAATGGCGTTAAATCAGATGCCAATGCTTCATCAATTCTGTCAGCCATTGCTTCGTTGAACTCAGTGTAGACTTTTACTTGTTGGGTATCCGACTGGCCTAGTTCTTCGGCTATTGCATAATCGCTTGCTCCTAACATTGCCATATTGGTTGCATGGGTATAGCGGAATCGTCTGGGATTGATATGCAAATCACCAAACCCATCATCTAACTTAATCCGTGTTGTTTTTAAAGGGCAAAGTCGAGACAAACGCCTGATCATTTCACCAATAGAAGGATTTGCTCCTTTCATCCGTATACACAATAAGTCAGGCGTTTTTTGTTGTAGCTGTTCAAATTCATCAAAACTAGCGAGTTTAGACATTTCTCGTGTATTGAGGAAAATAGGAATTTGGTTCTTTTGGCTGGATTTCAATTTAATATCAAATTGTGTTTCAACAGCCTTGATGGATTGATTTGCCTGCGTTTTTAGCACCAGCATTAAATCTTCACCAGTGTCCTTCTTGAGTTGAAAAGAGCCTCTAAAATGTTCATCACGTTTTTTAGCATTTGGGAGTTGTAAATCAAAATGCTCAACACCTTCTTCAGTCCTTGTTATTAAATCTCCATAGTAGAGATAAGTGAGTTGAACAGGACGGGCACCCGTTTGTTGTAGTGCCATGATAAAGGCGTAATCAGTCAACGAGATCTGCTTTTCAGTAAAGGCATCCACGTACCAGTTTATAAAGGCTGTTTGTTCTTCAAATGAATACGCTCCGCTAAAAGGGCAGCCTAAGGCAACAGCTTTTCCTTTTTCATTACCAGAAAGTTTAAGTGAGTTAAGTAACTCAACCGCCTTTTTATCAACTCCTTTGATCTCTTTGTCGTGCCAGTCCAGTAAAAATGCACGAATATAACCAAGCTTGTATTCAGTGCTTTTAGTCAGGGTCGCTTTGAAATTCACTATATGCTGTTCTCGAACAGCATCACTCACGCCAATTGCAAAAAGCAATCGGCTAAACATGAATATATTCAACGCATAAGAAGACGAAAATTCTGAAGCATAGTCAGCCAAGGCTAGTTTGAAGTTAATTTCGAACTTTGGGTCTAAATTTAGAGGGGCCAGTAAATCAAAATTCAGTGACTTATTTGCATCTAATTGCCAAAGATCGTCATACACATCAAATTCATAGTTAGCTTTACTGTATCGCTTATCCGACTTTGTTCTAGCGCTTTTTGAGCCGTGTAATTTTTTTGCTTTAGCTACCATGATAACCCTCGTCTGTTTTGTGCTTCATCCGCGATTGCATTCTTTGGCGTATCCTTTGTGCCTGTTTTCTTGCAGTTCGCTTGAGATAAATCTCACCTGATTTAAGAGATGAATGTCCATTTAATTCAGCTCTTATCTCCAGCTCTCGCTGCTTTGTAATCTTATTTTCGTCTGCATATTGCTTTGCAGCTTGATGCAACCCCGCCTGTTCCAATCGTTTTACTTCTTGCCTGACAGCCCTTCTTTCCTCATCAATCTGATCTGACAGTTGATCATTAAAATAATGCCTATAAGAATGAGGTGTAATAGCCCAGAAACGCTCAGGGTTAACACCTTTAATGCTTTTAAATACATCATTAATTGTTTGTTGAATGAGCGGTTGTCCAGACTGGTAATGTCCCTCCTTATCTTTGTGAGAAACAAAAATAAATGGGTGTGTTTTCGCTACTTTCGTATCCGCACGATGAACCTTTATATAAGTATTTAACAAGTCTCTTAGCTCTTTTGTAATAGAAACAGCTCTGCCGAGAGTCTTTGCTGTTGGCTCTTTTAACCTAGGATCATCCTTACTGTCATGTCTTCTAACAACTGACAATGCTGGATTGTCAATATCTGTTCCAATATCGCTAATTCGAAGCGCTAATAACTCAGCACATCTAAATCCTGTTTCATACAAAACTTGAACAATTAAATAGTTTCTAAACTTGATAACTGGGTTTTTAAACGGGTTGTAATGTGAATCAGGCTTAGCTACCTCAACAAAGTCATCAAATACATCATCTGGAATACCAGATTTATCTAAGGAAACTTTCTTCGATTTTCCTTTTGGCTTACCACTCTTAAGTCGAGTTTTCATCTTATCCAGCGCCTCCATAAGTTCTGCGGCTGCTGGCTTATGCTTGACTCTCTCTTGCCCTATAAAGTGAAGAAACTCTGCAATGTGAGCTATACGGGATATATATTGAGATTTACCAATAGTCGGTTTGTCTTGTGATTTTGATAAATGAAACTTTCCCATATCGACCACATTACTTGCTGGTTTATCTTTAACCACTTTAGCCTGATATGAGCAGTGCTCTTTAAGTTTATTAATATCATCAAGGTTAGGTACTTTACCGTTATATATTTCCTCAAGCAGATCCCTACCGTTAATC
>NZ_JAJALG010000074.1:0-2767 GCF_020515205.1 Alteromonas sp. McT4-15 | reverse complement strand
ACCTGTAACGCCGAAATGAATAAACAAAATACCTACCAAAAAGCCTAATACACTTCCTAGTGCAGCTAAATGCTCCGTTAGAAATACATAGCCATAAATGGGCATCAAGACTAAGCCTAAAATAACGCCTAATATCCGTATAGTATTCATAGCAAATTGTCCTTTTTCAATTTGGCACATAACTTCCCACTAAGGGGCGATAACACATGTGCTAAAATTAGGAACGAAGTGACGCAGCCCATGTGTTAGCGTCCCAGCGAGCGAAGCGAGAGCCTTGAGTGGCTTGTTATGCGCTGGAACCACTAGCCAACACGTTTTGCTATTTGCTTTGAGAAAGCAATAATCAATAAACCCAAAATAAAAAAACCTAGATATCTCCAAAGTGCTCGCTTTCTACTATTCAAATAATCGAAAGGAGCAGCAGGTTTTGCAAAGCAGGTTGAGTTAACTAATAAGCATATACTCTGGGACCGTTCCTTCCTTTATAGTTCTCGTTTCGTATCTCAAACTCATTTTTAGAAGTAACCAATACTGTTTCGCGACCTATAGCAGCTCCCAAATATTGTTCATAGTTTGAAGTTAAATCTATCAATAAGAACACGAGACTTACCACGCAAATTAGCGCCCCAGTAAGAACAGTTTTTTTGTGTGGTTGCATCTCAGACTTCTCGAAGCGCATAAACACCCGCATAACGGGCAAAAATATGTAGGCTACAATACCAAGCGAAGCGCAGGGAGCCTACGTATTTTTGTCCCAGCGAACGTAGTGAGCGAGTTTATGCGCTTGTTAAACCAACAATGATAGCCTAAAATGACCTAATTAAAGACCTTTTAGGAGACCGTTATGGCGGCGAGAGTTTTGGCTGAAGTTGCTGCAAGTATTACAGAACTAAAAGCAAACCCTATGAAAGTTGCGAGCAGTGCATATGGCGATCCTGTCGCCATATTGAATAGGAATGAACCCGCATTCTATTGTGTCCCGGCTGAGATTTACGAAAAAATGATGGATCGTTTGGAAGATCTGGAACTACTACAGCTTGTTAAAGAAAGGCAAGGTGAAGAAAGCGTTTCGGTGAATTTGGATGACCTATAAATTAGAGTTTAAAAGAAGCGCCCTAAAAGAATGGAATAAGCTTGGTAGTACTTTGCAGCAGCAATTGAAAAAGAAGTTAGCAGAGAGGTTAAAAACACCGCACGTAGCCCCAGATAGAGTGTTAGGTGCAGATAATGTTTATAAAATAAAATTACGTCAATCAGGATATAGGTTGGTGTATCAGGTACTTGATGACGTAGTTGTAGTTACAGTGCTTGCAGTGGGAAAACGCGAAAGAAATGAGGCTTACAAAAAAGCATTAAAGAGACTTGATGCTGAATAAGGGGCGATAACGCGTAGGGCATAATAGCGAAGCCGCCCTGCGTGTTAGCGTCCCAGTGGGCTTTAGCCCACGACTTAATTTTTTTGTTATACACAAACCGTATGTTAACTGCCAGCATGTTGAAGAAAATAGAGTAAATGTACTGAACAAAACAACCAGCGATTTTAACTTTAGCAAGCAGCTAGAAAAGAGGGCGGCTTGAGTTGAAAAACAGAACTTTCAAGTTACCTTCGATGCTGACCGAAAACTAAAACGAACCCCCAAAGCCGTTGTAAAAAAGTGCCGAACTTTGGCCTGATTTTTACTAAAAAATGGGTGGTGTATAACTTTTAAATAAGGGGCGCAGGCGCGTGGGCTATAATGCGAAGCAGCCCACGTGTATGCGTCCCAGTGCGCGCCAGCGCACGACTTAATTTTTTTGTTATACACAAACCGTTTGTTAACTGCCAGCATGTTAAAGAAAATAGGGTAAAAGTACCGAACAAAACAACCAACGCTATTAACTTTAACTAGCTGCCAGAGAAGAGAGCTGCTTGAGTTGAAAAGCAGGGCTTTCAAGTTACCTTCGGTGCTGACCAAATACTAAAACGAACCCCCAAAGCAGTTGTAAAAAAGCGCCTAACTTTGACTTATTTTTTACTAAAGAATGGGTGGTGTATAACGCTAAGCTAACGGGCAGTGGCGTGGGGCCATAATCGCGAAGCGGCCCCGCGTTACTGTCCCAGTGCCCGGCTCTTTCGGGCACGTGTTAAGCGCCTTGTTATGCATCGGTGCTAACTATTGGTTGCCCAACCAAATCAATGATTACGGTATGGCATTCCACGTCGAACCACTGTTTAAACATATTCAGTGTTCGTTTTTTAGGCCAAAGACTCTCATCTACGTACCAACTGAAAAGCTCATTTTCAAAAAGAGCTTTATAATTGAGTTTTATCCACTGATTAACGATATCGGGCGTATCTGCATCTTCGTCTCGGATTAGGAAAACTGTTCTTTCCTCATTTACTTCTTCCAAAATGACTTTTGGTGAATTTGGAACAGGATCCGCAGAGTTAATCCAGTCAATTGCAGGCTTTTTGTATTTGAGCATTATTGCAGCTCTATTGATCATGCATTTTTCTCCATAGATGCATAACGCCCGGCTCACCGAGCAAATTTTTGTGGCGGCTTTTTTGGGACAAAAAAGGTGACACCAAAATTTGTCCGGTGGAGCCGCTTGTTAAATGCTGAATTGAAGCCAGGCACCACAGACCACCAAAACTAATACTAATGAATAACCAATAATATTACTTTTGCGTATTTCGGTGAATCCGAACGGTCATTTCGGTTTTATCCGATCACTTTTTCTTCTTCTTTTTCGTCCTTGCCAGTTTTACCTTAAGTGATCGGAT
>NZ_JAJALG010000073.1:0-2884 GCF_020515205.1 Alteromonas sp. McT4-15 | reverse complement strand
GCTCATTTAATATGAGTGAGGAACACAGCTAATTATGGGCTGAAAGAGTGTCAGGGAAGCGCTCGTTCAGGGTTGACAAAGGGAGTCATACCAACGCCCTGCTTAGGGGCGGAAACACATGGGCTAAAATTAGGAGCGAAGCGACGCAGCCCATGTGTTAGCGTCCCAGCGAGCCTGCGAGCGACTACAGCAGATTGTTAGGTAACCTACCTCCAAAAGCCAATCCGAGCGACACCTATGAGGTTAACTTCTATAACCCACAACTTGTGCTGGGAAATAAAAAGTGAAAAACCGTCTTCTTTTAAACCTAATAGGTTCGCATTTACAAACTGCCAATCATGTATAGCAGATTTAGACCACGATTTGTCAGTAACAATAACTGGTTCGCTAGATTTGATTGGTAAATTTGAAACCCAGTTTTTCAGCAATGAAGTGTTTTCAATGTGAACCCACTCGCTACTATCGATTTCTCGCTGCCATTCGACTTCATGAAGACATGGCTCAATAATTTTTCTCAGGTCTCTGAGCCTAAAATTAGTGCTCGTGAGATCAAGCATGACAGTTACCTAACTTTTGAATAAGGGGCGCAGGCATGTGGGGCATAATGGCGAAGCCGCCCCGCATGTATGCGTCCCAGCGAACGAAGTGAGTGACTTGATTTTTTTGTTATGTGACTTTGCCAATACAGAGTACCTAAGTTTTATAGAATTTAGAAACAGGATATATGGCAACAAGAGCAAACATAAAAAACACTTCGAAAGCCAGAAGCCCACTAACTGCAATTAAGATAATGTTAAGCGCTAACTGTTTATTGGACATATCAAAGTACCTACGCAACCAGTCCACTTCACTGAGCAAATAGAAAAAAATGACGAATGCAAAAGCACAGCTAGCTAGAACATTGAGCTTGAAAACACAAGGAAGTATGAAGAAGCAACTAGATAAGAAAAGGGCCAATAACTGTATCTTAGGAAGTTGCAGTTTGTCTTCATTAGTCATTAGATGATTCTATTCCCCTAGTCACATAACTTTTAAATAAGGGGCGCAGACGCGTGGGCTATAATGCGAAGCAGCCCACGTGTATGCGTCCCAGCGAACGAAGTGAGTGCCTTAATTTTTTTGTTATGTGCCATTAGCTCAAAACACCCCAAGATTCGCAAATTCCACCATATTCGGCCACTAGAGAGGTAACATTGTCCTGCGTTTCTATTACTAACTTATAAGAGAGAATTTGGTGAATGTTAAATAGGATATAACCGCTATACTCCCCGTCCGGTTCGTAAATTTCAATTGCACCAGCGAATTCTTTTAACTTTGAAACAGCGTCAGGGTGAGGAGGCCAAGAGTCGAAATCGACGTTGAAATCTATCGTGGTTGGCTTTTGAAAATCGAATCCAGATTCTTCGAGCCTTCTTAAAACGTCACCATCAACATCATCTGGGAAAATCAATTTGCCTCCTTGGCACATAACTTCCAAATATGGGGCGCAAACACGTGTGCAATAATGGCGAAGCCGCGCACGTGTTTGCGTCCCAGCGAGCGGCAGCGAGTGACATAATTTGTTTGTTATACGCAATAGCCAAAATCAACCGCCATATTGCATTATTAAGTAAAAGCCACAAACTAAACATACCGAAACAAAGCAAGGAATACCAAATAACTGCAGTTTTTGTTTTAATGCCAGTGACTTTGAGCAAACTGAAAGAGCAATATAAGGGCGCAATTGTGATAAGAAAATAGGAATGATGAAAACGCTTATTGGATAACCAACATAATTTGCAATGAAATCGCCTGCATTACCTACATACCAAATTTGAAGTAAAAAATTGAGTAAGCAAACTAATACAACAAGACCAATAAATTCCTTTTTACTCACAGGTTTCCTTTTGCGTATAACTTTCCAATAACGGGCGCATACATGTGGGGCATAATGGCGAAGCCGCCCCACGTGTATGCGTCCCAGCGAACGTAGTGAGTGTGTTGATTGGGTTGTTAGGTGTGGGCCGAGACAGCAACTGGCTAACCACGCAACAGCTTTACAAACTTAACTGATTGCTTTGCAGCCTCATATGTAAAGAATGCTACAACAGAAATGCTAATCGCAAATTGAACGCTAGCCGGAAGTAAATTCATAAACCTTAAACCTCGTGAAGTAAATTCGAACGGTTCATTGCTCTGCCATGCGTAATAGAATAGAGAAGCAACCCAACTAAATAGAGATACTAACAACCAGAGACTTAATGCTCCGATAAATGCTAGCTCAGTATCTCCACCATCTTTATTTGTCATCCTTGGAACACCTAACTTTCCAATAACGGGCGCAGACATGTGGGGCATAATGGCGCAGCCGCCCCGCGTGTATGCGTCCCAGCGAACGAAGTGAGTGCGTTAATTGGCTTGTTAGTTGCCACGCTGATACATCCTAGAGTAACAGCTGAGCTATGCGCACAATACTCACTCACTTTTGACGAATAAC
Organism: Alteromonas sp. McT4-15; assembly: GCF_020515205.1. NCBI lineage: Bacteria > Pseudomonadati > Pseudomonadota > Gammaproteobacteria > Alteromonadales > Alteromonadaceae > Alteromonas > Alteromonas sp. McT4-15. Next base: position 408 of record NZ_JAJALG010000073.1, on the reverse strand, counting down.
TTTTTGAATAGCTCTTCTGATTTGGCGAGCCCTTCTTCAGTTAAAACAACAGACTTTGATTTGCCAACAGGGTCGTGAATATAACCTTTTTCATAAAGTCGGTCGGTGATACTCCAATCTATTTGCTTCCAAGCCCTACCAAACTTGTCGTGCAGAGTAAGGTAAAACAGAGCAAGTGCCGCTTCATCGATTTTATCTTCATCTATTTCCACTGCTGTCTCCATTTTCATATGGCTACTAACGCCCCACTAAGGGGCGATAACGCGTAGGGCATAATAGCGAAGCGGCCCTGCGTGTTAGCGTCCCAGCGAGATAATTGGACTCCCCCAACTCATTGAGCTGGGTTAATATTTTAGTTCTCACACAAAAAATATTATGGAGTCCAACATGCACAATATAACCACAGGT
>NZ_JAJALG010000072.1:0-2974 GCF_020515205.1 Alteromonas sp. McT4-15 | reverse complement strand
AAGCTTGGAAACGAAAGTAACCCACAGCTGGAGGCTATATAATACAAAGCCTGTAGCATTCTATGTTACTTTAGAGGGGAAAATCCCTAGAACCCCATAGTCGTTTGTTATGTTCAATCTTCATCGGGTAACCTTATTAACGTCAAAAAGGCTCTTAGCAAACCCCAGATGAAGCAAACTACTCCAACCATCAGGACAAAGGCTAAAATCAAATACTGATTTATAAACAATGAGTGGCTATCGTCCATAAATGGCGCCGAAGCAAAGATAAAAAATACGCCAAGAAAAACATATCCTATAGCTTCAAAATAAGGCTGTCGGCCTTTTGATAGCCTTAGTATCTCTGAAAGCTCTCTGTTTAACCAATTTGACTCAGGCAGAAATATACTAAACAGGCTTGTTGCCACGCTGAATGCGGACCAACTGGCTACTAATAACGAAGCGAGGAATATGGTTGTCGGAGAGTTGTGTCTTGAAAAATATTCTTCATTATTTCCAATGGATTCAAGGCAGAAGTATGCAATAAGAACGCTTAAGGCCAATATTACAAAATTTAAAACTATCTTTTTCATATACTGAATTTAAGTCATCCTTGATTGAACATAACGCCCGTTTAAGGGGCACAAACACATGGGCTACAATGCGAAGCAGCCCATGTGTTTGTGTCCCAGTGTGCGCCAGCGCACGACTTAAAACGATTGTTATGCGTTTCACAGTTCTTTGTCAAACCATACGTCCTCATAGCCGGCATCATCTATTAGGAACCGATAGCCTGGCGGTAAATCCAAATACTTAATAACCTGAGGAAGATACCTATCTAGATGCTCGGTGTGCAACGGTGAAAAGAAGTCTTTCTCGGACGATAAGGTTTCTCCACACCAAAAATACCAACCGTTCGTACCATTTTCTGGAGCGTGTCTAATGCCATTAATTGGAAGTTTGCCAATGGTGTCTAAAGCAATCCCAACTTTGGTTGCAGAAATTGGCGGGGAGGGTTTTACTCCAAGTTTCTGGCATATTTCCATTAAAATCCTCATTGCCTAACTGACGCATAACGGCCCGCATAACGGGCAAAAATACGTAGGCTATAATACCGAGCGAAGCGAAGGGAGCCTACGTGTTTTTGTCCCAGCGAGCTTGCGAGCGAGTTTATGCGATTGTTAGGTGCGTGGCCAAGATGGAGCACCGTTTTCTCTAAACAAAACGCCAAAATTAATGCATTTAACGATACCAAACTGAACCTGTAACTCCAGCCACTCATCTTCATAATTGATTGACGTAAAGCCACCAAAATCATCATATTTTGGTTTGGAGTTAAGCATTGAACTTAGAAGTTCAACAGCAGTTTTTTCACTTAGTCCGATGAGACTACTACCAAACAGTTTGGCCTCTTTATTATGAACTTCTAGCCACCCAAGTCGATTGTCACTGTCTGGTTCAAATGACAACTCAATTTCCAGTTCGTTGTATTGAATACGCTTACAGCCACTATCGGTAAAGTAACTTTTATCTGGGCTCCCCAAAAGTTTTTGAGCTTCGTTTTCAGTGACACCGAATAAAAGTGAGTCTATTCCTTTGCCAATGTATAGATCCATCCATTTACCTCAAAGCACCTAACTTTTAAATAAGGGGCGCAGACGCGTGGGCTAAAATGCGAAGCAGCCCACGTGTATGCGTCCCAGCGAACGAAGTGAGTGACTTAATTTTTTTGTTATGTTTCATTCCTTTGCGTTTTTTTCAATACGATCAGCTTGGATTACAATTGGTTCTGCATTCTCGACATTATCTACAATGAGAAAAGGACCTCCAGAATACTTACCGTTACTCAAAGTAAAAAAGCTTCGCTGTTTAAGGTTTTCATGACCTTTTAAATACATATCAAAAAATATACTAGTAGAGTCCCTACAAACCTGTTCTGTGACAATAATACTAGTAGAAGCTTTCTTTATTGCCTCTTCAATTTCCAAAGGTGTGGTACTGTTATGTATTTGCACCAAACCGACGTAGGCTGCTACGTTATCGTTTTTACCTGAAGCCATGATGTCCTTTGTATTTTCAGGGTAATAGCTAACACAACTGTTGTCTCCACAAGAACTAGTTAAGACTGAAAAGATTACTAGAAAAAATATCCTCATAGCTCACCAAAAACATAACGCCCGCATAACGGGCAAAAACACGTAGGCTACAATACTAAGCGAAGCGCAGGGAGCCTACGTGTCTTTGTCCCTAGCGAGCGCAGCGAGTGTTAATGCGTTTGTTAGGTTTTTCACAGTTCCCACGCGAGCAAAATTAACGATACGAAAAAAAAGAGTAAATATGGTAATGGTCTGTAGATACCTTTTACAAAGATTGAAGTCCTAAACCAAACAGACAAAAAAAGAAGTATTAGAGTGATTACTGCCCACAAATAGACTTTTGCTCCATTTGGGTTTCTTACTACTCTGACCTCGAACTTCTTAAACAAAGAAACATTTTCGCTGGCGCGAATTGTCAATGTAACTCCTTCAAGGAACTCATTGTTGAATGTGCCATAGTTTAGCGTCCCATAATACCGTTTTGTTTGCCCTGAGTAGCTTGCTGCTCTTGGGTTTAAAACTAATGACCAGTTTTCTGTACTCTCTTCCGTTAGAAGTAACTTGATAGTTACCTTTTCTTGGCTTGTTTTGCGTGAGCCACCGTAACTTACTGTGACTCTGAAGCGTTCAGAATCCATTCTATTTATTAAGCAAACAGGCTCTTTTTTAGAAACTAAGTCTTCACTACACACGAGTCCGGGTTTGAAAGTTCACTTTGGAAGCTGATTAAAAACCATATAAAACTTAATCCGGAGAGAGAAAAGAGAACTTTTGAACGGGTGAATAATTTCACAAGAAACCTAACACCCGCATAAAGGGCGATAACACATGGGCTAAAATAGGAACGAAGTGACGCAGCCCATGTGTTAGCGTCCCAGCGAGCCTGCGAGCGATTTAAT
>NZ_JAJALG010000071.1:0-3390 GCF_020515205.1 Alteromonas sp. McT4-15 | reverse complement strand
TTAGTACTCTTGATTCATATAGCCTTAAACTACGCTTAGAAAGTACAACATAGCCATCATTTATAGCAATGCTTTTAATTAGTGCATCCTCAAAGATTATGCTACCGCACGTGAAATCGTGACTGAAAGTTGTGACTTCGACATCATTTGCGATATATAACGCGTTATCTAACGAAATAAGAATCCCAAAGTGCCCATACTGTCGAAGGGCATGACTAAATTGAGCGGTGTTTTGATCCCAATTTACAAACCTTCTTTTTACTGGAGGTAGACTTTGGAATGACGCTAGCTTTTCCAATTGAGGTGTGGCGTTATTATAAAGTTCATTAAAGTTATTAAGTAATTCTTCTAACAGAGTTTCTGCGAGTAACTGAGACTTGACCATCAATGATGAAATCGTTTCATTGTTTTCGACCTCAAATTTCTCTTGGATTAGGATGCTACCTGCATCAAGTTTCTCAGTGAGTTTATGAATGCTAACACCCGCGTTCTCAGGGTTGTCGATAATGTAGGTGAGTGGGGTTGGGCCTCTACTTTTGGGTAGTAAAGATGGGTGGATATTAATCGCATATTTTATTTCGTTTGTGGGTACTTTGTATCCGTAATCGGCTACAACAAAGACTGTCTGTTCGTCATTTAAATATCCTTTAAGAGTCACGATACTTGGTTTTTCAGTGGAATAAACAATATTGTATTTACGACAAATTCGTTTGATGAAGCTCGCATTTTCCTGAACATCGTTTATAAAAACGCGTTCAATGTTCAATCTATTTTTAATTAGAAGTAACAAACAATTCGAGAATAAGTCGTTTCCAAAATAAACGATTTTCATATTTCTCTGCACCTTTTGAGAATAGCGTATGTGGAACAAAATGTAGGTTGGGAGGACAAGTGTTTAAGGATTCGATGTTGATTAAAAATCTGTGCAAAAACGAATAATAAGGGTTCATTGGCTGGCGGGAAGCTTAGTTCGTGCCAATATGAAGTGTAAGGCATTTTGGCAATAGGATAGCCGAGATGGTTCTGATATTGAGCAAACTGGAAAGCTACCGTTGATATTACCAAAGTAGCTTTCAATACATTTATTTCGCTAGTCTTTTGCACGATTTCTACTAGAGGAATGCGTGTGAACTATCAGCCACTCACCGTTAACTTTTTTAAAAAGAAAGGTTTGAAACCCCGTTTTGTTGAAAGTTTCTCCAGACTTCCTAACCTTTCCTTGAACGGTTGTATCAACGAGTGTCCAAGCAAAATCATCTTCTACATGAGTTTGAATGTTAGAAAAATCTAAACTTAAGAAAACTAAGGCATCCTTTTCTGGTTCAACATGATGCTCTATCAAGTCACTTAACCCTACATTCTGTCCGCCAGATTCAAAGTATCTTGCGCCTTTAAAGTCGAAAAAGTGCTTTTTAAAGGGGGCACCGTCTCCATTCTCCCAGCCATATTCAATTTGCTTTATAATGTCTTTTATCTGATCTTTATCAGTTGCATTGTTATCATGAGCGAAAGTGAAAAAAGATAACAAAGACAAAATGATTATGATTAAAAATTTTTTCATACGAGCTCTCTCGGGTAGTTAATCGAATCAATTTGACCAATGAATATGTTTGATTTTCCACTCTCCTTCGGTGTTGATTAAGACAATTGTTTCCATACTTTGGTAGTCTCTCTCTTCCCCCTTAAACATCCCATTGACCAGAAACCGCGATGCGGAGATTGCTGTGTTGCCCAGAACTTTGACTTGATGCTCCAACGCTTTATTTGTCACTGACGATAGATATTCCATATCTGAATTCATATGATGTTGAGCATATTCATCTGCGCTCCTCTCAACTCCGCCTCCTTCATAAATAGTCACATCATCCGCCAGTAGGCTCTTCGCAGTGATTTTGTCTCCCGTATTAAGCGCGTGATGGAATGCAATAACTATTTTAGCTGCAGGCGTATCTAACCCACTAAACATACCTTTCTCATGATGTTCTTTTTCATGGGCACTAGCAGCAAAACTCATGATTACGGGCATGATAAATAGTAAGACTAATAATTTAATTTTCATTTGAATTTCTCTTCTAAGTTTTATCTTTCGGGACCTACAATACTCGTAAGCCCAGAAGTAATGATTAAAATAGCAACTGCTATTGTTAACTCTAATGAAATGGATTTTGAGAGTGCTTCGCTTCCCGAGCCACTTTTAAGTTTTGGGACTAATTTCAGTTTGTGCCGTATAGCAATAGCTAGAATGCTAGTTACAAGGAACATTTTAACAAGAAGAGTTTGCCCATATATGGAGCTAAATAACCCTTCAAAACTACCTACCAATTGAATAGCTAGCCAAATGCCTGCAGATAATAATAAGGTAACCAATACGGCCGCCTGCGTACCAAACCTATCCATTAATTTATAAAGCTTTTCGTAGCTCTGGTAATGGCAGGAGAGCTTTAACGGAATCAATGCACCAAACCACCAAGCCATAACAAATACGTGAACCATAAGTAGTATTCGAGCAATACTTCCTAATTCAGAAACGTGGCCGGTTAAAGTAAATGTGTACGAGAGAGTGAATAGACACAGCACAAGTAAGCAAGACTTTAACCTTAGGAAAGGTTTAAGAGGTTTAAATTTCAATAAGTAGATAGTTATTAAAGCTACGGCTAACCCCCCCGCACGATACAAGGTGACTTCACCGATAGGAGAACTCAACATTATCTTAAGCATAAAGGGGTCAAGTGCGCCTTGAATTCCCTCTTCTACCATCGCTCCAGTGTTCGCGATAAACCACACTGCATTAGAAATAAACGCAACAAAGACACAAACCTTTACCCATACAGCGCTATAAGATGGCGTTGTATAACTTGTCCTACTGTCGTTAATATCTCGCCAGAAAAATGTATATCCAGCTGTGGCCGCGAAACCTAAATAAAACATTAGCTTTGTCACTACAATTACAGTGTTCCAGATATACATTTCCACAGCTGAATCCCCTTTTTAGTGCACCATAAATCCAAAACTATCTTTCATCTTGTGCCCATCGGAGCCAAGCATGATGAACTCAACATTGTATGAACCTGGACGTAATTTAGGTAAGGTCCAAGAATAATCCGTTGCAACCTCTTTCGGAGGTTCAAAGCCAAAATCAACTTTTGCACCTTCACTGTCTTTTAAAACTACTTTTATTAATCTAACTCCCTTGGTAAAGCTGACTGATAGTTCCATTGGGGCCTCCATCAACATTGCATTTTTGCTTGGTGTGCTAGATTTAATTTCTATAGCCTCATGTGCTAATGCCACGCTGCTTAGCAGTACACTAAATATTGCAAATGATTTAACAAGTGCTTTCATGATTACCTCTATCTTTGGTTAATATTCGGTTTTTAAAAATTAAAATTG
>NZ_JAJALG010000008.1:0-159340 GCF_020515205.1 Alteromonas sp. McT4-15 | reverse complement strand
ATTGTATAGTGCTCTAATTAATTTTTCAACTTGATAAGTTTATTAATTGATGTATGGAACGCTTTTTTTAATCTTGCCTTTGATGTGGCTTGTTGATTTTAAAAGGTTTTTCTTAGGTTTTGCGGCTATTGTTAAATCTTGTGGTAAATAAGGTATTGTCCTCAAGGAGTTTGGTTACACAAGTGAAAATTTAAAAATAGTTCGGAGTCTAACTATTTTGCTTGGTGAGAATTAATGTGTTTTCAAAAATGGTGAAATGTCTTTTAGGCGACAGTTTAAGTGCAAAAGCAGACATACACTTATTGCTCAATGTGTGAAATGTGGTAAAAACTTATGAAGACATTAGAGCAATACCTCGGCGAATACGGCCAATATCATAGAGATCCGAGAAATATATATACTCACTATGCGGGTATACCACTTATTGTCTTTTCGGTGTTTTGTCTTTTAAGTAAGCCTGCACTTTTAACGGATGTACTGCTTTTGGGCGAGACTATAGTGAGCCCCGCTATAGTAGTATGGGTTATTGGAAACCTATTTTATTTTAAGCTCGATAAAAAACTGGGTTCAGTAATGGCCTTAATTACCGCCGTTATGGTGTACTTTGCTCAATCAGTTGCCGCGCTTGGTGTCATCGCTTGGTTGTCTGTGTCACTAGGTATTTTTGTGGGTGGTTGGGCGCTTCAATTCGTGGGCCATCACTTTGAAGGAAAAAAGCCTGCTTTTGTTGACGATATTATGGGGTTGGCAATTGGTCCCTTGTTTGTACTAGCGGAAGTGGCGTTTGAGATGGGGCTTCGCAATAAATTGAAGCAAGACATTGAACAGCGTTGTGGCCCCATTCGACACTAAAGTGTGTTTTAAAGGCGTGTTTTAAGGGTGTTATGACAGCACGCTAGGCTAAGATGGCAAAGGCCTCTTCGGTTTTGCCTGCTATGGCTTAGCGCGCTATTTAAATTAAAGCTAGCCTTTCATGTTAGCGAGAGTGGCTTTCCTTAACTGCATCTTAGATTCTGCAAAAGCCTGACGTGGCAGCATCTTAAGCTTGTCTGCATAACCTAGCGCCGTTGCCAGTACTTGGTCTTGCGGTACGGCTGCATCCAGAAAGCCTGCTTTGACCGCTTCTTTACCTTCATAAATACGAGAGAATAACAGCGCTTCTGTTTGGCATGTATTGGCAAGTCTTGCTTTTGCTAGCTCCATACCAAAAGGAGGCAATACCATACCAATTGCGGTTTCATTAAGGCCGTATTTGGTGTCTGCATCTTTACCAATACGCAAATCTGCTGCCATCAATAAAATGGCGCCCATCGCGATACTATGACCCTCTGCTGCAACCACCACAGGTAATGGAAAGCTGTACAGGCGAACGATAAGGTCAGCGCCTGCTTGAACAAGTTCAAGCTGTTTGCTTTTGTCATCAGCTTTCATTACCGACAAATCGAAGCCGCCACAGAACTTACCTTCACCGCCGTGAAGCACTACGGTATTTGCTCTCTGTTCGGCCTCATCTAGTGCGTTGTTAAGTTGTTCTATTAGCGTGAAGCCAACCGCATTTACCTTTCCGTCGTCAAAGGTAATTACAGCAATATCATTATCTATTTTTAAATCGAAAGCCATGTTGTGTTTTAGCTCCATTTCAGTAAGTGACAAAGGGCAAATCTCAAAAGGGCCACTATCATACCTATACACAACGTAAAATGCCCACTTCGAGAAAGTAATAAAGTGCGATTTATAATGGTGATAGAGCAAATGAAAACTTCACACAACATGAAATTCAGCGTTACACTCTAGTTTTAGTAACCACGTTAGCGCGATGCGCTAAGTAACTTATCACGGATGTTTGATGCGCCCTCATTTGAAAATTCTTGTTATAGAAGATGCCGCTGATTTGCTTGAGCAAATCACCACAAGTATTAGCAATACCATCACGTATTTTGACCGTGATGATGTAGAAATAAGTCTGATAGAGGCAAGTGCGGTAGCAAAAGCGTTACAGTTTGTGCGTGACGACGGAGACATTCAAGCGGTTGTGTTTAGCTGGGACGTGGTAGCAAAAGAACACGAACTCGTTAGTCAGGTTGCTGACTCTGACGACAAAGGTGCCGTTATTCAAAACAACGCTCGTGTTATTGATGCCATCAAACGAATACGCCCTGAGCTGCCGGTTTACGTATTGGGTGATGCGGTTAAAGGACTGGACATCGTTAATCAGGCCAACGGTATAGAGTCATTCTTTTATCGCAATGATATTATCTCAGACCCAGAATCTATTCTGGGTTACATCATTAATGACTTTGATGATAGAAATGAAACGCCGTTTTGGACTGAGTACAAAGATTATGTTGTAGAAGCAAACGACTCTTGGCATACACCAGGACACAGCGGCGGCGCGAGCTTTAGAAACTCCCCTTACATCAGTGACTTTTACCGCTTCTTTGGACGCAACGTGTTTGTCAGTGACCTTTCGGTGAGTGTGGACTCATTGGGATCGCTATCAGATGGCACACATGCCATTGGTAAAGCGCAGGCTGCTGTGTCGAATACATTTGAAGTGCGTCATTCTTACTTTGTCACTAACGGTTCTTCAACGTCGAATAAAATAATTCTGCAAACGTTGCTGCGAGAGGGTGATAAAGTTATAGCCGATCGCAATTGTCATAAATCTGTGCACTACGGCATTATTCAAGCGCGCGCAATGCCAGTGTATCTCGACAGTGTGTTTAACCCAGAGTATGGTATTTTTTCACCGCCGCGCATGGCGCAAATTAAAAACCTTATAGAGCAAAATACTGATGCAAAACTCATTGTTCTTACCGGTTGTACGTACGATGGTTTGCTCACCGACCTAAAGCAAGTGGTTCAACTTGCGCATGAACATGGCATTAAGGTTTTCATTGACGAAGCCTGGTTTGCATATTCGCTATTTCACCCAGCATTGCGTGATTATTCTGCTATTGCGGCTGGCGCCGATTACATCACGCATTCAGCGCACAAAGTGGTTTCTGCGTTTTCTCAGGCGTCATTCATTCATGTCAATGATCCCGACTTCGACAAAGACTTCTTTAAAGAGATCTTTGCAATACACACCAGTACGTCGCCAAAGTATCAACTCATTGCTTCGTTAGACGTCTGTCGTCAACAGTTAGAGATGGAAGGGTATAAAATTCTCAATGAGTTGTTGAGCAATGTGGCTGAGTTAAAAGCCCAAATGGCTAAATTCAAGCGTTTGCGGGTGTTAAGTCCACAAGATTTTGCCACAATGTTTTCGCACTTCGAAAGCGATAACATTGGTCATGATCCACTTAAAATCCTTATTGATGTTTCCGCATTGGATTATTCTAACCAAGAAATTCATCGATTCTTAATGGACGAAGTGGGTCTTGAAATAGAAAAGTTTACGCACAGTACAATCTTGGTATTGTTAACGCTGGGCGGCATGCGCTCTAAGATAGTAAGACTATACAATGCGTTAAAGCGTTTAGACGATGGTGCCGTAAACTTAAGTAAGCGCAAAAGCAAAAGCCCACTGCCGGCTGATATACCGCCCATTCATTTGGACGATTTACCTTCGAAAGCGTTTTTTAGCAAGCGCGAGGCAATAGCGTGGCAAAGTAGTGTAGGGCGTACTGCAGCAGGTTTAATCACGCCGTATCCTCCTGGGATCCCACTGATTGTGCCAGGACAAAAAATTGAGCAAGCTCATATTGATTACTTGCAGGCGTTAGCGAGTCAAAAGCTTACCGTGCAGGGAATTTACGATGGTGAAATATACGTAGTGGAAGACGAGTAAAGGAATAAGACAATAATGAAAAAAGTAAACGCATCATTAATGGGTTTGGCACTGGCGTGCAGTGTTACCCAAGCATTAGCGAAAGATTATATTTCACAAGAACAGCTTCCCGACTGGTTCAACGACGCGGTGAAACGCGAGGTAAAAATTACTGAAAAGTCGAATGTTACACTTGCAGAGTTTCCGCTAAGCGCTGCAATTTTGGGAAAGTGGTCTGATGTAGAGAAAGCCGATACGTATTGGTATTACACCGTTGACATCGGCACTGACACCCCAGTGGAGTGTTGGGCATTTCAAGATTACGATGGCCCCGCAAATTCACTTGTCAATATGATGAAGTATGCGACAGAGAATATCGCTACATTGCACAAAAGAGCACTAACCAGCCAGTACAACTACTCACTAAATGTGGAAAATATTGCCGATACAGCAGTACTTGATTATCAGGTGCTTTATAACTTGGGAACAGGTGCAGAGCAGTTAACCGGTTTAATGAAGGGGTTATCCGCCGAGTCTCCTAATGGTCTTCAAGTGTGTCTACACAACGAAATTGGCTATCGCGAAACCTTTAAGGATGTCTTTACCTCGTTTGTTAATGCAACGGATAAAAGCGCTCATGCAACACCGTTTTTTAACTCAGTTAATTCGGTATTTATGAATAACGAATTGGTTGGTGTTGCGGTTGAGAAGTTCACTAAAGATGCTGATGGTGATGTCGAAATTAGAGAAGCGCTTTCAATGATTTTGCCCGTAGATGCAAACAATGTCGCTACAACAGATACTGTTACGCGTTCATGGAGTTATGCTGATGGAGAGTTAATTAACGCCTATACCTATTCGGTAGAGAACAGTGAAATGTCTTCGTCGCTATCGTTATCGGAATCTGAAGGTGTATGGGCTGTTGAAGGCGAAATACAAGGTAAGCCCATTTCAGCACAGCTAGAATATCAAGGTGAGTTTGTTTCTAACTTTGGCACTTACCTAGTGGTTGACGAACTGAATAAGACCGACAAAGAAACAACCACGTATGTAACTTGGTCTGCCGATACTGACCCGACAGTACCAACTACGACAACCATGTTGAAAGAGGGCAAGCAGGATGGTCTATATCTGTATAAGGCTGATATGGAAGGTTTTGAGGTAAAATATAAGGCCAACGATGACCTTATAATGCAATCCGCTACCATGAGTATTGGGCCTGTCTCCATGTTAATAAAACCGCTTTTCGTTTCCGGTAAACCTACAGCGTTATGATGCGTTTATGCACGTTAGTGTTGTGGCTACTTGCAAGTGTTGCCCACGGGCAAAGCTCGCCTACCTTCGCACAAATCGAATTAACGCTTCATTCGGAACAAGCATTACCGCTACCGTCAAATATCCAGTTTGAAGTGGTGGTGAATAAACCGTCTGAGTATCAAGCTCTCTTAGCTGGCTGGGAGGGTGTGCAAGTAGATAGCGTGTTAGGTAATACGCTCACGCTATCACTGAGTGAACACTACGTAGCGAATGCGCCGGTCATTAATAAGCACACCCAGAGTAGTTTTGTAATTGATTATGACGAGCCTCAAGTTCAATCCGTTCTAACGCAGTTTAAGCAAGCTAATCCGGTATCAACGCCACATTTGCTTGGGCAAAGCATAGAGCAGTACGTGTCGACGTATATTACTGAACCTAGCTACATTCACAATTTTGCGTTTGCCTCTACCGTTGCTAAAAGTAAAAGTGGTGACTGTACAGAGTTTGCGGTGTTGACTGCGGCGTTGGCTAGAGGTCTTGATGTGCCCGCTCGCGTGGTTGTGGGCTCAGTTCTTGTGGAGGTCGATAAAACACTAGAAGCGTTTGGTCATGCTTGGAACGAACTGTATATCGACAACAGGTGGCAGCGTATTGATGCGGCGTTAACCAATCAGCAAAACGCGCGCGTGTTTTACTTACCGAGTTACGTGCTTGATAACGAGGGACCTGGGTACGCGTTAGCGCTAGGCAAAAGCATGTTTACGTTACCACAGCGCATAACCGATGTAAGAGGGCGAAAATAGGCGTAACAATAGTTTGTTGTGTACCACGCAGTACTTGAGTTTTCGTCTGTTTGGCTTACACTTGCGCCGCAAAAGATTTTAAGGTCAGGTTTAATGAAACTCAGTGATGTAAAAAAGCTCCACCAAAAGAAATACCGGTCTCAATTCGGCTATTATTTGGTGGAAGGAGAGCATCTGGTACTTGAGTTGATTAAGGCCATTAATAATAAACAGGTATTTTTGAATCTGAGTGATATCACCTTTTATGCAACCTCACAGTACGCCGATTGGCTTTCTAACAAGCTGTCAACAAACTATAAGGTTGAAGTTCTTAGTGAACAACAAATGGTATCGTTGAGCGATACTAAATCACCTCAGGGCATTATTGCCCTTGTTCCATTACCGAAAAAGCGCTCGACCGAAACAAGCAATAAAACCTCGGCGAACACCTATTGTGTGTACCTTTATGAAACACAAGACCCAGGCAATTTAGGCACGATATTAAGAACCTTGGCATGGTTTGGCAACGTCACATTATTGATGAGCCCAAATAGTGTTGATCCTTACAATTCAAAGGTAGTGCGAGCCAGCATGGGGGCTATATTCCACGTTGATATGGAGCTTAATGTGCCCCTTGGGTCATTGAATGATAGATTCCAGCACTTTGCTTACTTAGACATGAATGGGAAAAAAGTAATGTCGCCCACATTTGGTGATTATCAGTGCTATCTTTTTGGTAACGAAGCGAGAGGCGTGCCTAGAGAAGTGTTAGCTAGCCTCAACGCAGAAGCATTCACCATTCCAGGGTGTGGCAAAATTGACTCATTGAATCTGGCCAGTGCCGTCAATATGTGTGTCTATGAACTTTCGCGTTAACTCGCAGCTGTTGCAACCCCTTAATACTCGCAAAATATAGGAATAAACCGTGGCATTACAATGGTTCCCAGGGCACATGCACAAAGCCCTGAAAGAAATTAAAGAGTCGTTAAATCAAGTAGATATTCTAATAGAAGTGCTTGATGCGCGTATCCCATATTCGAGCGAAAACCCGGAAATTGCAAAAATTCGTGGCGACAAACCCTGTATAAAAATTCTGAATAAATATGATTTAGCAGACCCTGACATTACGGCTCGCTGGCAGGAAAGTTTAGAAAAAGAACGCGGCGTTAAAACGATTACCACATCAAGTGATAACCCGGGTAATAGTAAACAAATAATGCAGATGATAAGAAGCATTTGCGCCCATAAAGACGCTCAACCGAAAGCGATTAAGGCAATGATCACAGGTATCCCTAATGTGGGGAAGTCGACCTTGATTAACATATTGGCCGAGCGAATTATTGCTAAAACGGGTAATGAACCAGCCGTTACCAAAAGTCAGCAGCGGATTAACCTTGGCAGCGGCATTATTCTTTTTGATACGCCAGGAGTACTTTGGCCTAAGTTAGAAAACCCAAATTCAATTTACCGTTTAGCATCCTCTGGTGCAGTAAAAAATACGGCAATGGAGTACGACGACGTGGGATTTTTCGCGGCTGATTACCTTATTAAAGCGTACCCAGAAGTTATGCAAGAGCGCTATAAGCTTGATGAACTGCCAGACACAGAAATTGAGTTCCTAGAAGCAGCGGCAAAAAATCGCGGCGCAATTCAAGCTGGGGGTAGGGTTAATTTACATAAAATATGCGAGATATTACTGAAAGAACTTCAGTCGGGAAAACTGGGGCGTATTACGTTAGAAACGCCAGAGATGCTCGAAAAAGAAAAAGAAGAAATGGCGAAAGAGGCGGCAAGAAAAGCTGAAGCAAAAGCCAAGCGCAAGCAAAAATTTAAGACTGGCTCGTTAACGCCAGATAAAAAAGACCGCAAAGAAAAACGTGAAGAAAAGCGTCAAGAACAAAGCCGTAGAATGAAAAAAGCGCGAAAATAAAAGTGTAATTGAATTAGCTGACCTTAATCGTTTAAGAAATTGCTTGCAAAATAGGCAAACTGCTTGATACTAACATAACATTAACAATGTTAAGGTTAGTCCATGCGAGCAATTTGCCTGTTACTTTTACTGTCTGCCACCTCCGTTTTCGCCAGCGAAGTTGTTGTTAAATCGCCGGACGAACAAATCGTACTCACCTTTAATAGCGACAAAAATATCGCGCAGTATCGCATTGACTATCGCGGTAAGCCGCTTTTTGCATCAAGTAAATTAGGTTTTACGTTTGCAAGTGCGGCACCTATTTATCGCGATTTTTCTGTTAAAGAAATCAGTCGAAATCGTGTAGATACCACATGGACACAGCCATGGGGAGAGCAAACTCAAATCCGCGACTACCACAACGAATTAGTAGTTGAATTCATCGACAATGGCAATAATGAAAATCGCTTTAAGGTGCGTGCCAGGGTTTTCAACGACGGTGTCGGTATTAGATATGAAATTGTGACTGATGGAAAACGGGAAATTACGCGAGAGCTGACAGAGTTTAATTTTGTCAACTCACATCAGGCAACGGCGTATTGGATCCCTGCTCATGGCCGCGAGCGATACGAATATCTATATCGCAAAACCCCACTTCAAGAAGTATACAAAGCTCACACGCCATTTACAGTTGCTTATGAAAACGGTGTTCATGTTGCCGTGCACGAAGCTGCACTTGTCGACTATGCCGGCATGAGTCTTGATAAGCAAGAGTTGGGTCGCTTTGCCGCTGCTCTTGCGCCTTCGCACGATGGTGTTTTGGTTCGAAAACATGGCTCGTTTACTACGCCTTGGAGAACAATAACGATTGGTGATAAAGCCGTCGACTTAGCTAACTCGTTTATTTCTCTTAACCTCAATGAGCCAAACAAGTTGGGAGAGGTAAGCTGGGTAGAGCCTGGTAAATATGTGGGAATTTGGTGGGGAATGCACATCGACAAGTTTACGTGGGGTTCTTCAGATAAGCACGGTGCAACTACTGAGCGAACCATGGAGTATATGGACTTTGCCGCAGCCAATGGTTTTGATGGCGTTTTGGTAGAGGGGTGGAACAAAGGATGGGATGGCGACTGGATTGCTAACTCCGAGCTCTTTTCGTTTACTGAAAGCTATCCAGACTTTGATATCAAACGAATTACAGAGTACGGTAAAAGCAAAGGTGTAAAGCTTATTGGGCATCATGAAACTTCTGGCGGTATTAGTAATTATGAAGCGCAAATGGAGGATGGATTCGCGCTTTACCAAAAATTAGGCGTCTCTCAAATTAAAACAGGTTACGTTGCACACGGACAAAATCTAAAAGTAAAGGATGACCAAGGCCATGTTCGCTATGAATATACTGACAGTCAGCGCGTGGTGAATCACTTTTTGCACAACGTAAAAACAGCCGCAAAATATGAGCTTGCTATCAATACTCACGAATCGGTAAAAGACACGGGCCTTCGCCGTACTTACCCAAACTGGATCTCTCGAGAAAGTGCCCGCGGGCAAGAGTATAACTCTGGTTGGGCTGCACCAAATCCACCAGAACATATTCCTATGCTAGCGTTTACTAGGATGCTTGCTGGCCCTATGGACTTTACGCCCGGTATTTTCAATTTTGATTACATCCGTCAACAAGATGGCGGCGTAGAGTGGGGTAAAGGTAATATAATGCGCCCGCAAACTACACTGGCCAAACAGTTGGCTCAATACGTGGTGCTATACAGCCCTATACAAATGGCCGCAGATCTACCCGAAAATTATGAAGCCAAGCCTAATGCTTTTCAATTTATTAAAGATGTGCCAACTGACTGGTCTGAAAGTATTGCGTTGCAAGGCGAAGTAGGCGATTTTATTGTCATGGCACGAAAGGAAAGCCAACATAAGCACTATTCCGGTGACGATTGGTTTTTAGGTGCCGTTACTGACGAGAACGCGATCTCGCTAGACATTCCACTTAGTTTCTTAGACGAAGGCCAGCGTTACGAAGCGCAAATATACAGTGATGGTGAAGACGCGCATTGGGAAACTAACCCCTATGCATTGTCGATAACCCACAAGCAAGTTAGCGCCAAAGATACGCTAACGCTGAAACTGGCGTCATCAGGTGGAGCGGCTGTGCGTTTTAGAAAGCTGCCCTAAGATTTTTAAACACAGGATTACAACGTGAAGCAGTTAAAACGGTTTGATAAACGGACATTTGAGGCATTACTGGAAAACGCGGCAAAAAGTGAACGGCGCAGAGCGAATCTCAATGTGCATGATTCTTATGAAGATGTCGTGCAGCGTTTGTTTATTGCAATGATGCCTGACTCTTATGTGCGTCCACACCGTCATTGCCAAATGCACAAATGGGAGTTCTTCATGGTGCTAGAGGGGGAATTAGATCTCATATTCTTTGATGATAAAGGCACTGTCTCAGAACGCTTGACGTTGAGTAGTAATGGAGATTGCTCGGGTGTGGAAATTCCGCCTAACGTATGGCACGCCACTGTGTGTCATGCACCTGTCGTATTTATGGAAGTTAAACAGGGGCCTTATGAGGTAACCGATGATAAAGGTTTTGCAGCATGGGCGCCTACTGAGGGAAGCAACGATGTGAGCACGTTTTTGGCCAGTCTTAAAACGGCCACAGTGGGGCAAAATATGGCGGTAGATGTGATGGATAGCGTATAGCATCAGATTACCTATCGACTTTCCGATTTGGAAAGTCGTTGCTATTGCTTATTTTGATGGTATGGTAAAGGATAAATGACACAAGCAGTCTGCGTATAAAGAGCACTGCGCAACCACACTTATTGTGAGAAAGAGAATTATCATGCGAAACGTTTCTACAGGCTATTTTTATAATTTTAATTACTGATTGCACCTGACCATCGGTGTTCAGGGGCAATTATTGGCTTCTGGGCACGCAGGTAGAACGTTTTGCAAAAGCCCAGAAGGTGTAAACTATCTGGGCTTTTTTAATGCCCATTATTCTCGGTAAAGAACAATGAAAGAACTCACATTAGGCGAAATTAGAAAGCAACACAGGGTGAAGCAAGAAGTTGTGGCGATGGCGTTATCAGTAACAGCATCGGGCGTAAGCAAGCTGGAATCTAAACGTATTCAAGATGTTTCTTTGCAGCGCGCTGCTGCCTATTTGGCAGCTGTTGGAGGAAATGTCAAAATTGAGGTAACTATGCCAGATGGCGCTACCCTACAAGTAGGGTAGCGATGTGGAATTTAGTGATAGTAGGCTACGCTGTTTTCTCTAAAGCGTCTTGTTGTTGCGAATGTATATAGCCACTCGTTAAACGAGATACCTTTGGCACTTCGCTCATTGTAAAATGGGCTGGGTGACGAGACCGGAAATGCATTATCCTCACAGAAGTCGTTTAGTACCATGTGGCAGGTACCTTCTCCCAAATAGAATTGGTAGTTCCATGTGAATGCAGATAGGGCATGCACTGATGAGTGTGCTTGAATTTGCCAACCTAAAATGTAACCCAAATCAGACTCGTTTACTCCCCATGTTGTGGGATCAACGTTACCTTTTGCTACTTGGTCTGAAATTTTAGAAAACTGTATTTGAACAAAGTCGGTCCCGGTAGAATATTGCGCAAACCTATTCCAAGGATATTGATAAGCAAGGCGAAGCATAACTTGCTTATTGAGTGAAAGGTGGCTGAAATTGCCGATAAGCGATTGGAAATTATCAGGTAGTGTGTCCTCAATAGCCCACGGACCACCATAGTTCAACACAGTCTCTGTAAAGCCTTTTGAGATTACGCCAAGAGACGCATCTGCAAATAGAGCAACCTTTTTACGACCAAAGAGCTGTTGCACATAAGGGAAGTTGAATATTGCGCCATACCCACCGGCACTACTGCCGCTTAATAACACCTTGTTGGGTGAAAGCGTATTTTGCTGCAGTTGAACTCTTAGCCAATCCATAACAACCATGGCGTTATCATGACCTCTGTGTCTAATTGTGACGTCAGCGCCTGGAAGTCCCGTTACTATGCCTAAGTCGTCAGTATACGTTGTGTCAGACGAGCCCAAGTGAAGGTCGCCGGTGCAATAAGGAATGAATACTTTTGACCACGACTTGAATGGATTCTCTTCTACATCTTTGAATATTCCACCTGCTACTTCAGGTGTGTTTTCAAATTGCGCAGAAGGATTATAAGCAGCTCTACTCATCGGGTCGTTGTCGAACTCTAGCTGCATTGATGCTAGGCACGTTGAACTGTCCCAACACGCGCCGCCACCGTTAAAGTAAACTAGCAAGTTATCGCTTTCACCTTGCTCAAAATAGAATGAAAACGGGTTTGGCTCTATTCCTTGAGGACCAGCGAGTGCAGGCAAGGCACAAGAGGGATAAACAGTTTGTTCAGCGCCACTTGGGAGTGTAACGACAACTTCTGAATCAGGGGTGATGCGCTGCCAGTCAGCAAAAGCGTTTGACGATACCACCAAACAAACACTGGTTACTATCAGGCGAATGCACGTAGATAGCGAATTCATAAAGCAATTTCCTTTTGTCATTTCATTGTTAACAGGGTAATAAATGATTATCTTTTAGAGGCTTACTAAGAGCATTACTTTCTAATAACGCTCAAATCAGTAAAATACAAACGATATGGAGAGTAGAGATTTGTACAACAACGCTTTCTACTACACCATGTAGATACAGATTAAATGAAATATAAATACTGTCTATACTTTGAGCAAGATTTTATAGGTCTGCTGAAGTGTCATACAAAATAGAAACATCTCTAAAGGTCGCTTGAGGTATTGTTCTACTAATTTAACTCAACAGGAGCTTCGTCATGGCTGTTCATGAAATTACACACCCGCTTATTGCACACAAACTAGGCTTAATGCGCAACGCTAAAATAAGCAGCAAAGACTTTCGCGAACTTGCTTCAGAAGTTGGCAATCTACTGACTTATGAGGCAACAAGGACACTGCCGACCGAGCGAGCCAAAATACGCAGTTGGTCGGGAGACGAAGTAGAAGTTAGGCAAATAAAAGGCAAAAAAATTACTGTTGTACCTATTTTACGTGCTGGATTGGGCATGCTGGAAGGTGTCTTAGAGTTAATTCCAAATGCCAAAATAAGTGTGGTTGGGCTGTATAGAGATGAAGAAACGCTGCAACCTGTGGCTTACTTTGACAAGGTCGTAAAAAATATTGATGAGCGCACCGCGCTGATTGTTGATCCTATGCTAGCAACAGGTGGAACATTGATTGCCACTATCGATTTGTTAAAGGAAAAGGGATGCACCAAAATTATGGGGCTATTTTTGGTAGCAGCACCTGAAGGGATTCGAGCCGTTGTTGATGCACACCCCGATGTTGATATTTTTACCGCGGCTATTGACGAACGACTCAATGATAAAGGTTATATTTTGCCTGGCCTTGGTGATGCAGGTGATAAGATTTTCGGCACGCGTTAATCATTTCTTCTTAAAAAGATTACAGTATATCTGCTAGACGTTAAATTACATGGGTTAAACGTTTAAGAAAATGTTATAGTTCTTATGTAGTAATAGGACACGACAGACGTTAGCGTTCGTGACAAGAGCTAATAATAATGAACAAAACAAAATTAACCCTAAAAGATGTGGCACATCAGCTTGGTGTGTCTACAGCAACCATTTCGAATGCATTTAACCGCCCTGATCAGTTGTCAAAGGCGAAACGCGAAGAAATTCTAGAACAATGTAAAAAGATTGGTTATAGCGGCCCAAATAAGGCGGCGCAAATCTTAAGAAAAGGGACGTCAAATATAGTTGCATTGGTGCTAGCCGATAGTATTTCCTATATGGTCAGCGACCCTGTTGCAAGTACGTTTATTAAAGGAGTCTCCACGGCATTAAGAGAGCAGGGTAAACACCTTTTACTTTACGCTGGCGACTCTGATAGTCTTCTTGATGTTGTCGATTTTGTCGATGGATTTATCTGTTACGGTCAACCACGAAACGTAAAGCTTGTTGACGAATTGTCAGTGTCGGTTAAACCTGTTGTCACGGTAGACTTTGATATTGAAGGTAAGCCTTCTATCAACATAGACAATGAAGAAGCCGCTTATCAAGTGGCGCAACACGCCTTACAAAAAGGCGATAACGTGGCGATATTTGGTTTGCGTCTAATCGACTCACCTTCTACTTGCCGTATTTACGATAATCCTATTATCGGTGTAGATTCTTCTATTTCTCACAGACGTTTAGATGGTTATTTACGAGCTGCAGAGGAAAAGCAAGTGGCGATTAGTCGCGAGCGTATTTGGCACTTGCCGGAGAGTGAGCGAAGCTTTGCCCGTCAAGCCGCGAAAGAGGTGCTGACGAGTTCTCCACGCCCTAACGTAGTGTTGTGTATGAGTGATATTATTGCACTTGAGCTATTACATATGGCACTGGAAATGGGTATTAAGGTACCAGAAGAGTTGAGAGTAACTGGGTTTGACGGAATTGAGGAAGCGGAGCGAGCGCGTCCTAGCCTAACTACGGTATGCCAATCAAGTATAGAAAAAGGCATTAAAGCTGCCGATGCGTTACTTGAGCAAATTCAAGATAAAACAGTCTTGCCGTTTGAAGTGAGATACGGCGAAACGGTGTAACGACTGTCTAGAAAAAAGCAATGCGCCGTCAAGGACGGCGCACTGTGAGGTTAGTAGAAAGAGTAGTTTAGGTTAAGCATGTAAGATGGGCCGAATTCTCGACGCAAGGTAACAATGCCGTTTCCGTCAATTGTCTCTTCTTTTTCATCGGTCAGGTTTACACCTTGAAGCGCGATACGTAAGCCTTCCAGATATTCAATACCACTTTGTGCAAAGTCGTAGCTGATTTGAGCATCTACCTGAGTTACAGCATCACGTGTTGCGGCTTCAATTTTGTTCGAGCCACCACGTTGGTAGGTCAAAAATTCCGAACGGTCTGTTGCAGCCACCCTTACTTCAAAACCATTCATTTCGTAGTAAGCCGTAATACTGTATGTGTTATCAGATTGACCAGGAATTGCCGTTCCATCTTCTAGCTCAGCATCAAGAATAGTTGCAGAAGCAGCAATACCAAATCCGTCTAGCGAATCAGTCAGCATACGAAGTGGAATATTCGCGGTTAGCTCCACACCTTTCATACTGCCTTCAAGACCATCTTCGAAGAATGAATAGAAACCTAAGTCAGGTGGTGTAACAAGATCACCAGCTTGATATGGTGTGTCTTCTGGTCCGTAGTTACCATCAACATCAATGACACGGTCATGGAAACCTGGAATGAAGTAGTTAGCACCGCCGTTCGTTTCATCATTGGTAAAGTCTATTAGCTGGTTTCCGTCACGGGTCCAGTTAACTAAGTCTTTGTAGAAGAGGGCAATGGATATATAGCCTTCATCTTCAAAGTAATTTTCAAACGACAAATCGAAGTTATTAGCTTCTAGAGGTTGAAGTGTTGGGTTACCAGTAAACTTCGACCAAGGTGAACCATACTCTTCTACAGCTGCTTGTGTATTTGGTGTAGCAATTAGCTCAATATTTTGGTCGAACTTCACAAAACCAGAAGCTTTCATCTGGTCAATTCGCGCGCGGCTTATCGTTTTCGATGCACCGAAACGCAAGTAGCGGTTTTCGGTCAACTCAACACTCACATTCAAGCTTGGCAAGAAGTGTGAGTAGTCATCGCCATCAGTAATAATACAATCGGCATCTACAACCTGGTTGCCATCGTCATCACAAACCGCGAAGTTATCGCCCACTATGCCGATGAAACCTGTAGAACTTTGATCGGTTTGAACATACTGTGCACCGACATTACCTTTAACGTTAAATCCGCTTACTTCGGTTTCAAAATCTAACTGAGCGTATAGAGTGACTACTTCTTCATCTACCGTGTATGAGTCGCCAAGTCTGTCTGGCTCCAGAAGACCTGCATCGTTTAGCGTATATTCTCCATCGTTGTATGGTGCAAATCCGTCATAGGCAACCACATAGCCTAGACCCGCCCAAGTAAGGTCAGCTAATCCGTTATAGAGGTACTGTGAAGGAATTGACTCGGAGAACGGATAAGAAGAGGCTGTCGCGAAGAAGCCTTTGTTGTCCTTAGACTTAAAGCGATCACTGTAGTTCACACCTGCGGTAAAGGTGTTAAAAATACTCCAATCTACAAAACCAGTCACTTCAAAGCGTGCGGTTGTTAACTCTTCTTCAAAGTCAGCAAAGTTAAGGAAGCCGTCTTGCGCATTAAAGTAGCTATAGGGGTCGCCATTGGCCTGAAGTTCATTGGTAGTAAATTGGTCTGCAATGTTTGCCATACCACCACCCCATACTTGTGGGCCCGCTAGCTGCAGTAGCGCAGGATCGGAAAAGGCGTCAAGGCCTGTGCTGTCGGTAAAGAAAATACCATCAGCACTCATTTGGAACTGTCGTGAACCAAGTTCATCATTGCTTAGCGCGCCTGAGCGAGCAAGACCCGCATAAGACTCACCACGTAGGTCACGCTTGCTCGACTCGCTATCAGCAACGTCAAGTGTCATCGACCACTCGTCGTTAATGTCGTAACGAATATTTAAACCGAAAGTTTGTAACTCACCGTCTTTTTGTGCTGGATCGGTACGCAAAACCGGATTCGCGTTAATTTGAGTACCCGTATTATTAACACCACTGCCCGTAACATTCGCAGCGGCGAATGGTTCGATGAAACCACGGATTACGCCAGAATCTGAATAATCGATATCAAGAGCGTCAACGACAATGTCGAGTCTATCGGTGGGACGCCACTGGAATATTGCAGACACCGTGTCGCGCTCAAGTACGCGGCTAATAGCTTGTGTATCAAGACCAAATGGCAGTACTTGGCCGTCATCATTTTCGCCATAACCCCATACACCGTACTTTCTTTCGTTACGCGGAGACTCGGTAGACGCAATGGCTAGTGCCAAGCCCATAGTATCGTCAGCAAACTTTTCAACAAAAGAAAGCGCAAAACGATTACCCGTATTATCAAATTCAGGGTTGTCTGAGTCGTTGCCGCCAAGTTCGTATACACCCGTTACTGTGAGGGTTTCTTGCGCAGATAGAGGGCGGACTGTTTGAAGATCAACGGTACCACCAATTCCTTGTACTAATAGCGTTGCATCAGAGGTTTTGTAAATTGTGGCACCTGTCATGATTTCCGCAGGGTAGAGGTCGTACTCAACGCCGCGGTTATCACCTATACCAATTAATTCACGGCCATTAAGTGATGTGCCGGTAAAGTCTTCTTTGAAACCACGAACTGAAATACCTGACGTACGACCACCTACTCGTTCACCAGATAGACCCGGAAGGCGAGCAAGCGATTCAGCAATAGAAGAATCGGGTAACTTACCTATATCTTCCGCTGAGATAGCTTCAACAATAGAATCGTTGTCCATTTTAACCGCTTGGGCACGCATGAGTGAACCGCGAATCCCTGACACTTGAATAACTTCTAAATTGTCTTCGTCTGGTGTTTCTTGTGCTAATGCAACGTGACCGTGGAGTGCTGCCGTAATTGATAATGCAATAACCGCAGGTTTGAATTTTCCAGTGTGCTTCATATGCTTTACCTTGCTAAAAGTGTGTTAAATGCAGGTTTTTTGTTTTACAACCTTTTAACAATAGTCTGAAAAATAAACGTTGGCAAGGATTTTCTTAATTGATTAAGTGTTGTGCCGCCGCAGTATGTCTGTCTAGTCCTGGGGGTATATAGTATTTACTTAATGCATTTACGATGTGAAGACTGAGATGAAGGGGTGAGGAAAAAGTATTGCGCTTTTAGTGAATCAACGCCATTTGTGACATAAGCGTAGCGCTAAGTTTGTAAAAGCGCCACGCATTTGCAAAACTTTAATCCCAAACTAGGCTTTTGAAGTGCTTTCGGCACATGGACTCATAGGTGTCGTTGCCACCAATCTGGACTTGATCGCCACCTTTAACGGCATTGCCGTTTTCGTCTAGGCGCACAACAAAACTGGCTTTCCTACCACAATGACATACGGTTTTAAGCTCAGATAATTTATCAGCCCACGCAAGGAGGTAATGACTTCCTTCGAAGGTTTCGCCAAGGAAATCGGTTCTAAGCCCATAAGCCAAAACGGGTACTTTAAGCTCATCAACAACATCTACTAATTGTCGAACCTGTTCTTTCGTTAAGAACTGTGCTTCGTCTATAAATATGCAGTCTAACTTGCGTGTATTGTGGTCGTTGCTTATCGAAGCGAATAGGTCATCACCTTTTGCATAAAGTTTGGCGTCAGCCTGAAGGCCAATACGAGAAGTCACTTTGCCCACCCCGTATCTATCGTCTAATGCTGCGGTATATATTACAGAGTGCATGCCGCGTTCACGGTAGTTGTATGCAGATTGAAGGAGCGATGTGGATTTACCTGCGTTCATTGCAGAGTAATAAAAATAAAGTTGTGCCATGGTTGAGAGGCTCTAATAGTTTTTGTTATACCAAGAAATAAAGTCGCTGGCACTCATGGGTTTTGCGTAGTAATAACCTTGTAAATAGTCTGTACCTAGGTCTGCAAGGTGGACTCGTTGCGCATCAGTTTCGATACCTTCTGCAATAGTCTTACAACGAAACTCTCGTGCCATCAACAGTGTCGCTCTTATTATGGTATCACTCTCTTCAGAGGTATTCTGTACAAATGAACGATCAATTTTTATAAAGTCAAAAGGCATTGATTGTAAACGGTGGAGAGAAGAGTATCCCGTACCAAAATCATCAATGGATATTTTTACGTCGCGGTCAACAAGATCATGTAACCGCTGAGTAACTAATTCCGCATTATTGGCAAACACGCTTTCAGTTACTTCCAAATACAGGCGTTGCGGTGCTATTGAAGTTGTGTTTAACGCGCTATCGAGCACTTTCACAAAGCCATCATCAAGAAGTTGAGTAATTGATACGTTAACTGACATACACAGACTTTCAGCAAACTGCCAGTGTGACAAGTCGATAAGCGCTCGGTTGAGCACCCAAGCGCCAATCTCTGGCATTAATCCGCTTCTTTCAGCAAGAGGAATGAAAACATCAGGCGTGATCATTTCATCATCGCACTTCCATCTGAGCAGGGCTTCTACAGATGAAACTTTATCAGATTTAACGTCGATGATGGGTTGATAGAAGACGCTGAGTTCGCCGTTATCTATCGCACAACGTAAACGTTCGCATAGCCGTTGATCACGCTTAATTTCTGCATGCAACAACTCATTAAACACCCCAACTGACCCACGTTGTTTACGCTTTTGATCGTACATTGTGAGATCGGCCTGTTGAATAAGGTCAACCGCACTATCGCCATGCTCTGGATACATGGCAATCCCGATGGTCGCATCAAGAG
Organism: Alteromonas sp. McT4-15; assembly: GCF_020515205.1. Classification (NCBI taxonomy): domain Bacteria; kingdom Pseudomonadati; phylum Pseudomonadota; class Gammaproteobacteria; order Alteromonadales; family Alteromonadaceae; genus Alteromonas; species Alteromonas sp. McT4-15. The sequence continues at coordinate 140,226 of NZ_JAJALG010000008.1, read as the reverse complement.
TAACTTGATTGTCGTTAGCCATGATGGGAATCGTCACGCCGCTTCGCATTGCATGTGCTACGGCCTTTGCTGTGTCTACTGTTGCATAAGGGATAACGGCTACAAATTCGTCGCCCCCCCAGCGCGCTAAATGATTCTTCTCACTATAGTTGCGAAGCCTAGCGGCTATTTCTGCCAGCACTATATCGCCAACTTTGTGGCTTGAGCTGTCGTTGACTTGTTTAAAGCCGTCCAGATCGATAAACAAAATGGCAAGCGAGTTATTAAGCACTTTTGTAGTGTCTAGCAAATTATTGAGGTGTTTAAGAAAACCGTTGCGATTAAGTAAATTAGTAAGAGGGTCTCGATTTGATAGCCTAAATAGGTCTTCTGTACGACGCTCAACTTCTGCTTCAAGATTGGCGTTAGATGCGTCGAGTTTTTCATTGGTGGCAATGAGTAGCTGATTGACCTTTTCAGTTTCGCTTCGTTCGACGCGCATTTGTGCTAGCAGCTTTTCGTTGTTTTCTTTTAGATAAAGCGTATTTACGAAGAAGCGGTTGTAGCGAGAAGCACTAAGGAATATACCTATCCAAAATACTAAGCCGAGCACCCCGAGAATAAAAAACTCTCCAGACTCGTCAGCTAATACACACATCGACATAGGTACAAGGAGCGCGGTGCAATAAAAGGAAACCAAACGCTTGCTTGGTGAAAGCACTGTACCAGCACCACCTGACATTGCTGACAGTATTACCATGGTGGCTGAGAGTTCTACTGCGCCCATGGAGGGATAGAAAACTACCGAATAGAAGGCCCATACGCTTGCGGTAAGACAAACACCGACAGAAAAACGCTTTATGACGGCGTCGGGAGCGAAAGATTTGTGTGCCAAACCAAAACGCCAGTAGCAGGCATCGATGAAGCGCAGCAAGCACACTATCATCATCACTAGCCACACTTTGTGTTTTAACGAAACTAGCGATTCATTATCTGTTTCAAAAAAGAATACTAAGCCAGAAAACGCAAATATGGTCATTAACAAACCGACAAAACTGTTGCCCACAAGCATGTTGGCAGTATCGCGTTTTATTTCTGTTGTAGATATCGTGTTTTGTTCAAGCTGCAATGGTTGGATTACCTAATCTACTTTGAGCAAATAAGCGACGTCACACGGCTCTAGATAGTCTATAAAGCGTATGAGCATGTCACACTATCTTATATACCTTATAAGGCTAGCAGAGTAAATTTATACCCGCGATTTTATACCCGCGAAGCATCGAGTCATATTGCTTTGTTCATATATTACAAATCCCGACACTTCATCTCATTATTGAGTGACTAATGGCTTAGATTATTTTATCTAGTACCTTATGTCTTAATCGATTATGAGTTCTTCTCATAATTTGCTTTCTAGCTCCATTAGCAGAAAAATTTTGTTAAGACTCAGTTAAATATAATTTTTATTAATGTTTTTTTCTGTTTTTTATTTCACAGAATGTTTACAAATATTTTTCTATGATATAAATTCTTAAACGATTAAGTTTTCTTGATCTACCATCACACACGAATTTGTATTTAACGGCGCCAACCTAAACCGCTGGAGAAGACATGAATAAAAAACACACATTAAACACAATAACCTTGGCTGTTTGCGCGGCTCTATCGAATTCTGTAGTTGCTCAAGAAGCGGTTTCAGAAGACACAAGCAGCAAAGAAAAATACGAACAAATTGTTGTTACTGCGACACCCGGCGGTACAACTATGCAAGAAGCCAGTGTTTCAGTCAGTGCATTTGACGAAGATGATATTGTCAAGCTAGCACCTCGTTCTACGGCGGAAGTATTCCGCGCGCTTCCTGGTATTCGCGCAGAATCCTCAGGTGGTGGCGGTAATGCCAATATCACTATCCGCGGTATTCCGCTAGCAACCGGTGGTTCTAAGTTCCTACAAATCCACGAAGACGGTCTGCCGGTTTTAGAATATGGTGATATTAACTTTGGTAACGCTGATAACTTTCTACGCTACGACTGGTCTGTGGCAAATGTAGAAGCAGTGCGCGGTGGTTCTGCTTCTACCTTCGCAAGTAACTCACCTGGTGGCGTTATCAATATGATTAGTAACACCGGCCAGATTGGTGGTGGTGCAATCGGCACTTCATTTGGCGTTGACTATGAAGAGTTTCGCCTAGATTTTCGCTATGGCGGTGAAATCAGCGATGATTTGTATTATCACATTGCTGGATTTGCTCGCGGCGGAGAAGGGCCTCGTGAAACAGGCTACAACGGCGATCAAGGCGGCCAGGTGAAATTCAATATCACCAAGATGCTCGACAAAGGTCACATTCGTTTTTATTACAAAAACCTTGATGACAAAGTGTCTACCTATCTACCTTCACCTGTTTTGGTGAAAGGTGACGGTGAATATGGTCCAGTACCTGGTTACGATGCTAGCTCACAGGCACTAAACTCAGCGTACAACACAAATATCTCAACGTTTGATAGCTATGGTAACCCAGAAAATCGTGACGTTCGCGATGGCATAGAATCAAAAGTAAGTTCATTTGGCGTGGAAGTTGATTTAGAAGTTGCTGAAAATCTGTTTCTTTTAAACAAATTCCGCATCTCTGATATCTCAGGCGGTTTTATTGCGCCTTTCACTGATGGTTTCCCAGCAGGCCCGGGTGATGTGTCTAACTTTGCATCTGCATTATGTTCAGGTGCGACAGACGGCGATGGTAACGCGCTTAACTGCGACAGCACGACAGTGACGTTGGCAAATGGCCCAGGTGCTGGAGATGTCTACACAGGCCAAGCCTTCACTAATCTGCAGTTTGACACGCGCATTAATGATCTTGGCAATATGATTAACGATTTCAGCTTGCGTAAAGAGTTCGACAACGGTGTTAATCTAACGGTAGGTTACTACTATTCGAATCAAGATATCGCCACTAGCTGGTCAAGCTGGCAAACCTTTATTCAGACGTTAGACGGAGACAACTCTCAGCTTCTAAATATTACAGACGCTGATGGTGTTGAATTAGTGTCTGATGGTTTACTGTCGGCGAGCTTCTTGTCATGGGAGTGGGACTTAAACTACGTCACCAAAGCGCCTTATATGAATGTCGGTTTTGAATTGTCTGACAACATCATTATTGATGCATCGGTGCGTCATGACACAACAGAAGCGTCTGGTGAATTGATCAGTTCGTGCTGCGGTGGTAACACTGACTTCGACCTTAACGGTAACGGCGTAATAGAACAAATTGAAGACGCGTCTGCAACGAACAGTGGCTTTATTCGCGGTGGTGTAATCAATCTCAACCGCGCTGGTGCGGCGTCACAGATTGTCGACTACTCAGCCAATAATACATCATACTCTTTTGGTGGTTCATATTTGCTAAGTGACAGTCAAACATTCTTCGCGCGCTACTCAAAAGGTGGGCGAGCGATTGCTGACCGCTTACTACAAATTGGCGGTACGCTAAATGCTGACGGTAGTCTAACAAACACAACATCAGGTTATGACACCACTAAGCAGCTTGAAATTGGTTATAAATACGGCACCAAAGACTTAATGGTAAACGCTACCTTGTTTGATACTGTTACTGAGGACACGCAAGCAGAGGTCACCAGTGGCCTTACGTTTATGCGCGAATACGAAGCTACAGGTCTTGAACTTGAAGGTCGTTGGAATGCAACTGATAACTTTGTTGTGTCTGGTAACCTGACATGGACAGACGCTGAAATTAGCGATGACGTGAACAACCCTGCGCTTGAAGGGAATACGCCTCGTCGTCAGGCTGACTGGATTTGGACCATAACGCCTGAGTATGTCACTGATACGTGGTCTGTAGGCGCATCATTACAAGGTTCTACAGAGTACTACGTACAAGACAACAATGACCTTAAGCAGGAAGGCTATAACTTAGTTAATCTATTCGCTACTTACTGGGTGAACGATCAATTTTCGGTTTCGCTTAACGTAAATAATGCAACAGATGAGTTCATTATTACCGAGTCTGAAGAGGGTTCTGCGGCCGTTGGTAGCTATGTACGTGCCCGCCCACTGAACGGACGTACAACAGTATTATCACTTAAATATATGTTTGATTAATACGCAGTGCAGAGTGTGAACTCACTCTACTAGATGATTGAAAACGTCCGCCTAGCGCGGGCGTTTTTTTATGGTAATGCTCACGATTTCCATAGGATAAGGCAGGTGAAAAAGCACAAAGCTATTCGTTTTCCTCCTGCGTTAGGCGACTGGCAATTGCATTTGACAATGCACTGTAAAGATATGCATGCTTCTTGTTTATAACATGTACCAATTTATGCTCAACAATGGGCAAAAACTCAATGCCTTGCTTTTCGAAAATAGCATTTTGTGTAAAGTCGCTGGGCAGAATGGCGTAATTAAAACGACCATTCACAAGCAGCTCCAAAACATGGTTGAAATCATCAAACTCGAAAATGTTAGCCGCAATACTGGCTTTGGGTTTACCCATGTTAGAAAAAAAACGAGTTGTTACCGCTATAGCATTACTGGCGTCATTAATAATGTCGCTGTGACACGGTGCATTGCGAATGCACAACAAGAAAGAGGCACCCTGTGAGAAAGGCGGTTCAATCGCTATTATATTGTTTGAAGGTGTGGCAACAACGTCGTACCGGATAACGTCGGCATCAGTCATTCCTTCTTCTAGCAAGCGTAAACCTCGCTCTCCACCCACTTCAACAAATTCGGCAGTAATACCAATATCGGCATACACCTGCTCCATGAATGGTTTGTAATGGTTTAGTACTCTGGGGTGACTGACGTAACCAATAATAAAGCGGTCTTCGTTTGCTGAAACACAAAGTCCAATAGACAACAATGTTATTGCTAACAGAAAAGTAAACGCAATTCTCACTCTTACATCCTTGAATCTCGAAAAATACGCATATTTGCAGCTATGGGATATCGCAACAAAAGTTAGACTATAGTTGAGGTATTGTCTAATGAAGTGGCGCGTTTAGAAGTTAAATTTAATTCAGGTAAAAAAAAGCCCCGGCTATTGCCAGGGCTTTGGGTTACTAACGCTGTTTAGGCTGCGTTTTGACCGCCATCAATCGCTTTAAGCGTTTGTGACGCTGGAACAAGTTCCATGTCAAATGTGTATTCGTCTACACGTACCGCAAGTTTGCGTTTTTCGTTGTAGTCGTGAAGCTTAGCCGCTTCATCGGCATTAACTACACCTTTTTCTTGAAGCTTGTTAAGCGCGTGCTCGAAAGAGATAAACGGTACAACCGGCTCTTTGCGCAGTGCTTTTTGCACTTTACCAAGAAGGTGAGCAACTGCGTGCTTGGCTTTAAACGCCTGCTCGTTAATGTCGTTACCGTCACCTGGGCTTACGCGCACAAGGTGCGTTAGCTGTGCTTTAACACTGTTGTCTTGCATAGATGCAACTGACAGCTCACGCACTAGATCATCGCTGATACCAGCAACACTGTTAGAGTACGTGTTTGTTAGCAGACGCATTAAACCGCGTGTTGCTGTGCTCGGGAAATTGTTGATGAAATTAACAATTGCCTGATCAGCTTGTTGTAGTGACCACTGCATTGCATACTCAAAGTATGGTAGCGCAAGTTTTCTATCTTCAATGCGCTGCTCGTAGAAACGAATTGCAGCCATTGCGCCGTAAAGGTAGCTCATTACGTCACCTAAACGTGCAGATAGAAGCTCAGCTTTCTTCAAGTCACCACCAAGGACCGCAAGTGACAAATCAGCAAGAGGTGCTAGTTTCGCAGAGATGCTGTTAACACGCTTCTCGTACTTACGTACTTCTGGAAGAGCAGACTCGCTGCCGCGTAGGAACGGAAGGTATGCCTTACCGAAGCTACGGAACGCGTTCTTCACACTGAAACCTACAGTCTTACGAAGCACTTTGTTGAACTCTTTATCCGCAGAACTTTCGTTGCTGTGAATAAGGTCAACCATGTCTTTTAGGTAAGGGTGACAACGCATTGCACCTTGACCAAAGATCATAAGGTTACGCGTTAGAATGTTTGCACCTTCTACCGTAATGGCGATAGGCAATGCCGCGTAACCGCCGGCTAACGTGTTTTGTGGGCCGCGTTGAATCGCTTTACCTGCTTGGATATCCATTGCAGAGTTCATTACATCACGACCTAATTCAGTCATGTGATATTTCGCGATAGCCGTTACAACAGATGGCTTAACACCTAGACCAAGGCCTTCAGTAGTTAATACACGCATCGCTTCTAGTAAGAATGTCTTACCAGCGATGTCTGCCATTTTCTCTTGAATACCTTCGAAGCGACCAATTGGAAGACCAAATTGCTCACGTACAAATGAATATTCAACCGTACCTTTAAATGCTGACTGTGCTGTTGCCACGCCCATTGCTGGAAGTGAAATACCACGACCTGCACCAAGACAGCTAACTAGCATCTGCCAACCGCGACCGATGTTCTTCTGCCCACCAATGATGAAATCCATTGGAATAAACACGTCTTGACCACGAGTTGTACCGTTGTAGAAACGCACGCCCATAGGATCGTGACGGTTACCAAGCTCAACACCAGGGTGTGACTTAGGTAGAAGAGCACAAGTAATACCTAGCTCTAACTTGTCACCTAGAAGTTGGTCTGGGTCGAATACTTTAAAGGCAAGACCAAGAACTGTCGCAATTGGTGCAAGCGTGATGTAACGCTTGTCCCAGCTTACGCGCAGACCAAGTACTTCTTCACCGTTGTATTCGCCTTTCGTTACGATAGCTGCGTCAGGAATAGCACCTGCGTCTGAACCTGCTTCTGGGCTTGTTAGCGCGAAGCATGGAATATCGCGACCGTCAGCAAGACGAGGTAGCCAGTAATCTTGTTGCTCGCTAGTACCATAGTGCATTAGTAGCTCGCCCGGGCCTAACGAGTTAGGAACCATTACGGTTACCGCAATCGCGCCACTTTTTGCTGCAATCGTTGCAACAATAGTCGAGTTTGCATATGGACTAAATTCAAGACCACCAAATTTCTTTGGAATGATCATTGAGAAGAAACGGTTCTTACCTAGGAAATCAAGAATCTCCTGAGGAATGTGCTTGCCGTTACCTAGTTCGAAATCATCGACCATGTTCAGTAATTCTGTTACTGGACCGTCCATGAATGCTTGTTCTTCTGCGCTCAGTTTAGCCTGAGGGATATCGCGTAGTGCCTGCATGTCAGGCTTACCCTGATAAATAGAAGATTCAATCCACACGTCACCCGCATCTAGGGCTTCTTGTTCTGTGATTGAAATTGGGGGTAATACTTTCTTTAAGCTAGTTCTGATACTCATAATAACTCATCCGCTCATCTGACCAGTTGTGTGTATTAATACTACACCAGATTCGAAAAAGATCAAATTTTGTAAAAATTAATTAATATTCATGTGTTTATTCATTCGGTTTGACAGGGGCTGTTTCAAATAATTCAAACAATTGTTTAATATTGCGCCGTTTTAACATTTGTTAATTACGTGCTGCCTAAAATTGTGCGCATTCAAGTTGATTTCCACAGGTTCTCTTTTATAGTTGAGAGTCAACTTCAAGGAGAGGTAAGTTAATGATTAAGTGTCTTAGTCCACTGATGAGAGCGGCCGGTTTAAGTGTGCTAGCAGCAACAGCAATGTTTTCGACAAATGCTTCAGCGAACGGTTACGGTGTAGTTAATATTGGTTATGGAAATGTTGATACCGAGGTGGACAGCGAAAGTGACGTCAGCTATTCAGCAGCTATTGGATATCAATTTCATAGGCAGTGGTATGTAGAGGGTGGTTACGTATCGCTTATTGATGTCGATACTGACGAACAAATACTGTCTAGCAAGGGACCTTATGTTGCCTTATTAGGGAAAGCAAGTAGTCAACAAGGTGAGCTTTTTTACAAAATAGGTGTGGCTAACATCGATATTGAACAAGCGTCGATTAATAGCGGTGCGTGCGGTGACGATGTATTGGTTTGTGGATACGACGACGATGTTATTGCTGGATTGGTAGGGCTTGGCTTCGATTACTACGTAGGCAACCAATCCATGTTGCGTTTTGAATATTCGTATTTTGGTGGGAAAGACGATTTTTCCGCTCATGTTCTTAACTTGGGATTCAGGTATAACTTTTAAAGCAAGTGGTGTCGAAGCGTGGCAAGTTATTTGCCGTGAATTAGTCAACGCGCCCACCGCTTGGCGAACATATTTTTTCTAAAAGCAAATCCAACTTTTGGTGTTGTGTGTATCAAACATAACGAAATAACAACGGATTAATTATGAAAAACGAACTCGACAGCAAGTTTCTTCTTCAAGTATTCGATAAGATTCGTCAAAACGGCGCAAAAGAAAACGAACAATACCATTTGATGGGTATAACTGCGTTTACTGACCACGATGGCTATACCCTGTTTATTGAAGATGCCACAGTTAAGTTACAATTTGGTTTTCACAATCAATATCATTTTGATTATGACACCAAAGAACAATACGAAGCATTTGAGAAAAAACTAAAGCAAATCGATAAAGCCTACTAAGCGCGCACCAGCGCGCTTTTATCCTATTTTCACTCGGTACTCACCGTATCCTGACTTGCACCACATAGCCGCAAAAAATTCCTTCTGTTACAATGCTCGCTTCGTTTATTGTAAGGAAATCGACATTGGCAGCGGCAATCAAAGCTCCTCAATTTAAACTCGCCTTCCTAGGGCCTAAATTTTGGCCAGTGTGGCTGGGTGTATTTATTTTGTATCTTATTACGTGGCTTCCATTACCCGTGATAAGACTTATCGGTGCAGGTGCTGGGCGCTTGATAGCACTAATTGTACCTAAGCGAGCAAAAGTCGCGAAAAAAAACTTAGCCTTGTGGAACCCAGCACTTAGCGAGAAAGAAGTCGAAGCTCTATTTAAAGAAAACGTGCGCCGCACGGGAATGGCCTTATTTGAGACGGCTATGGGCTGGTGGTGGCCTTCGTGGCGCGTAAAGCGAGCTATCGAGATAGAAGGTACCGAACATGTTGAAGCAGCCTTTGCTAAAGGGAAAGGGGTGTTTGGCATGGCACTTCATAATATGAACCTTGAATTTGCATGTCGTGGGATTGGCTTTTTTCACCCGAGCATCGCGTTTTACAGAAAGCATAACAATCCGTTAGTTGATTACCTTCAATATCACGGTCGCAATCGTTCTAATAAATATATGATAGACAAGCGCAATGCCAAGGCGCTGTTGGCTGCATTAGATGAGCGAGAATTGTGTTTGTATTTACCTGACCAAGATTACGGACCTAGACAAAGTATATTTGTGCCTTTTGGTGGTGTTAAGGAAACAGCAACAACTACAGCGACATTGATGTTTATTCGCCGCAGTAACAGTGAGCCGATGATCATTACATCACAATATACTAAGCGCGGTTACAAAATTAAGATTTATCCACCACTTCACGGTCTTGGTGAAATGGAAGATAGAGACGCACTTGCCATGTTAAATGTGCATATTGATGCGGCAGTGAAAGAGCAGCCCGAAAGCTATCTTTGGATGCACAAACGATTTAAAACAAGACCTCCACACAATCCTGCATCACTTTATGATTAAAGCATTTTTGCGCATTCATTGGTGATGTCTTTGATTTAGCTGGTATTGGGCGTTCTGTTTGATTTTGGCCTTTACAGTGGCAAATTTAGATAAATAGGCTAATGGGTTAACCACACTACTTAGACTAAAATAAAAGAATATAAGTTGAATAAAGCGATGTTCAGCACGTAATGTGTTACAGCATTATTTGATATAAAAAATATGAAATGTCACTAATAAAGCAGTAGGTAAAAAGGAATTATGGCACAAACAGGTTACTCAAGTTCATCATTTTGGGCAAAACAAATAGGGCTTGCTGTAGCACTTGTCGTTATTGCAGGTGTACTTATCTTTGTTCTACAAAATAGAGAACAAAGCGCTGTGCCAGAGTCGCAAGTTGAGGAAAAATCCATTTCCCGCGGACTCAGCGATTTTTACCGAGACTTTAGAATGTCAGCGACTGACCCTGTGGAAGAAGAGCAGGGTGACTTTGTTCTTGATATCGCTGGTGTCGATCCAAATTTAGATAGCAAGCTTGCGCAAATGTCTAGCCAAACTCGTCCAGTGGAAAAGAACTGGACTGGCGAGCATAAGTATCGCACCTTTAAGGAAGGTAACACCTTAAGAGAAGCCATTTCACAATACGCCCAAGCGGAAGGTATGCAACTGATTTGGAACCTCGAGCAAGACTTTGTCATTAAATATCAATTCCAATTAGACAATACCGTGTCTGGTTCATTGGCTAAAATTGCCAGTGCCATTGATGGTAGTTTTGAAGGTGAAGTCAAAGCGTACTTATGTGCCCGTCAGCGCTCGTTAGTGGTGACGGCGAATGAAACTGAGTTTCTAACCACTAATTGTGAAATTGTTAGAGGCTAAATTAACCGATGTAATCTGTTAAGTGTGGTACTACGATGTACCACACTTCCCAAATAATGCGTTGTATTGTGTTGTTACACGTTCTCGAATGACTTCAAGCTCTTCTGTTTGATCAGCAAATTTAGTGTCAGCCAGCGTGAGATGATGGTATTGCTCACGCAATGCTAAGTAGGCCTTTTGCAGTTCGTTTGCCGTTTCTTGTTTAATTAGGTTTCCCGATGCTGCAGCATCAAAGATACGCAGATTGTCAGGGTATACAGTAAGTGCGTCTAACTGATGTGCATGGGCTAAAACCCAGTATTGCGCCATAAACTCGATATCAGTAATGCCGCCTTCACACTGTTTCAAATCAACTTTATCATCGCTATTATTCAGTAAATGCTCGCGCATTTTTATACGCATTTTACACACATCTTCAGCAAGGGTAGCGACATCTCTTTTTTGGCACAATATTGCCTTTCGCACATGCTTGAACGCTTCAAGCAGAGATGTATCGCCACATATAGCGCGAGCTCTTACTAGTGCTTGATGCTCCCACGTCCACGCTTCTTCTTTTTGGTATTTCTCAAAGCCATCAATATGGCAACACAACAGCCCTGCGTTACCAGACGGACGCAGCCTCAAATCGGTTTCGTACAACTGCCCAAACAAGGTTTTGGTGTTGAGCAGATGCATAATGCGTTGTGCAAGTTTGATATAAAACTGTTGTGACTCAATGGATTTAGTGCCATTTGTTGTGCTACCTCTAGGCGCATTGTGCAAAAACACTAAATCAAGGTCAGAGCCATAGCCAAGCTCATAGCCGCCAAGCTTGCCATAACCAACGACAGCAAACCCTTTGTCAGTACCTTCTAAGTGGCTGGGGATCCCGAAACGGGCCTGCATCTGTATCCATGCAGCGTTAACTACATTGTCTAGAATAACTTCGGCTAAAACTGTTAATTTATCGCTTACATTGTTGATGGGCAAAGAATCGCTAATATCACTTGCCGCAATACGTAGCTGCTGACAAAGCTTAAACTGTCGCCATGCATCCATCAGCATTTCAACATCGTCTTGTTCAATGCGCAGCATGGTTTCTCTTAGTTCTAGCTCGTATTCGCGTTTGCTGGTGACAATGTCGGTATTTTGTTGGCCTAAATAGAGCGGCGTGAGTAACTCATCGAGCAATAATGGAAAGCGCTTAATTTCCTGTGCTATCCATTCACTGCGTTCACACAAACGGACTAGTTGTCGCAATACGTCAGGGTTTTCAAGTAGTAAGTCAAGGTATGTTGTTCTGCCTGTTATGGCCTCAATCACACCTAGTATTCGGTGTAACACATAGATTGCATTGGTTGGGTGTTGATTTACCAACACATATAAAATTTCAGGAAGCAGTTTATTTAGTGTGTCTTCACCTTTTTGCCCCATGCGATAGTGACGTTGTTTTTCTTTAAAGTCAGATAAGGCGCCAAAAATACCGCTTATTTCAATGTTAGATAAATAGTTGCAGAATGCATCACGAAACTCTTCTTCTTGAAGTGAAAGGCGCCATGCGTCTTGGCAAGCAGAAAAGAGTGCATCTTCTTCTCCGTGGGTTTCGTGCGACTCCTCGACTAGCTCATTAAAATGACCATGGATTCGCGCCATGGTTGCTTCTAATGATTTTAAAAAATCCTCATAGCGTTCAAAATTCATGACTTCAGCTAACGCGTTTTGCTGCCAGAGCGAATCTGGTAGTGTTTGCGTTTGTTTATCTTCACATTGTTGAAGGGTGTGTTCGACTTTACGTAAAAACAAATAGTCTTTGGTTAGCTGCTGTGTTACTGATTGCTCAATAATTCCAATCTCATGAAGCGCACAAAGCGTAGTAAGTAATGACTTACTTTGTAGTGAAAGCTCTCTGCCACCGTGAATGAGCTGAAAGCTTTGCGCAAAGAATTCCACTTCTCTAATGCCGCCTGCGCCCAATTTGATGTTGTTACTTAAACGACGACGGCGAATTTCAGTGGCAATAAGCTTTTTCATATTGCGAAGTGCATCAAGCGTAGTGAAGTCTAAGTAACGTCTGAACGTAAAAGGATGAAGAATACTTTTTAGCCATTTCGCATTGTCAGTGTTATCGTCATTCACTATGCGTGCTTTCACCATTGCAAAGCGTTCCCAATGTCGACCTTGATCTTGGTAGTAGTCTTCCAGCGCAGCAAAATGCATGACTAATGGACCAGAGTCACCGAAGGGGCGCAAGCGCATGTCAACGCGGTAGACTTGCCCATCATTGGTAACCTTGTTAAGGGCTTGAATGAGCTTTTGGGCTAGCTTGGTAAAGAACTGTTGGTGCTCTATAGATTTCCGCCCTCCCTGGGTTTCCCCTTTTTCAGGGTAGGCAAAAATGAGGTCGATATCAGAAGAAAAGTTGAGTTCTTTACCACCTAGCTTGCCCATGCCAAGAATATACATGTGCATGTCATCGCTATCACACGTGGGTTTTCCGTAACGATTTACAAGATTGTGGTATAACCATTGGTAAGCTGAGCAAATCAGAGCATCTGCTAGTGCTGACACTTGATGCAACGAGTCTTCAATTGACTGTTTGTTTAGTACATCGTGAAAGGTAATGCATGCCATCTGTTGATTGCGAATGTTACGCAAACATGACATCAATTGGTCTTCATTAGAAACCTCGTTCAACGCTTCTGCTAACAGCCCTTTATAAAAAGACAAATGCGCTTTTGTGGGGGGCGTTTGCATGATGGTTGTTAGTGCATCAGGGTATTTTGTTAGAGTGTCAGCGAGAAACGACGAGCGAGAGAATGCCGTAATTAATGTTGTTTTATGGGCTTCAATGGCTGCATTGCTCTGCTCGGTTGAATGCGGTGATGACAACAATTGCTGCCACAACTTTTCGCCGTGTTCTCGGTTTGTCATGCTATTTTCGTCGTCTATTGGCATAATACTCGCTTATTACTTATTGGTAGCCTTGCATGGGCAAGCAGGCCCTAATCGAATACACACGAACTAAAAAAAGAGTTCAGGGAGCAAAGATAACGTGGAAGCCTTGGTAAAACTAGTACCTCTATCGGAAGAATTATTGATCTATCTTGCAATGGATGTAGGCATAGCACTAGTACTATTGATGATCATGAAATGGGTGACGGGGGCAGTACGCGAGTACTCTGTTACTGAAGAGCTAGGCGTTAAGGACAATTTCGCGTTTGGAATAAGTATTGCCGGTGGCATGTTATCGCTTTGTATTGTACTGAGCTCTGTTGTAGGTAGACATGTAGGGCAGGGCTTTAAAGAAGCGGCAATTGGCATGGTTACGTTTGGTGTAGTGGGTATATTACTCGTGAAACTAGGCCGATTCGCGCACGATAAGTTAGTACTTAACAAAATAGATACCCATGAAATGATTGCCGAGCGCAGTGTAAGTGTTGCGCTAGTAGACGCTGCCAGTTTGGTGGCAAGCGCCATCGTACTTCGAAATATCATGCTTTGGGTCGACGGCAGTGACATGAATGCGCTCATCGCTATTGTCACAGGCTTCTCAGTGGTTCTCACTATGTTGCTCGTCATGACGCGTATTTTGGAATTTAGGTATGCTAAAGACAACCAAAACGATTCTTTTCAAGGTGCGCTAGAAAAAGGTCAACTGGCGTTAGCAATAGAGCACACAGGGAATTTATTGGGTACTGCTATGATAGTGTCTGCTGCGAAGAACCTTTTGATTTACAGTCCATCGGGGTATGTGAGTAATGTTACTGGTTGGCTGATTGTGAGTGTTTGTATGGCGGTGGCTCTGCACATTCTTGTGTTGGTAAGTAAGAAAATTATTTTGTTTGGTATGAACTATCGACAGGAAGTTGACCAACAGCATAATGTCGGCGTCGCCGCGCTTGGATTTACCTTAAGTATCGGCAATGCAATGATTATCAATGCAGTATTAGGCGGCTAACCGTTTTCCTACAAAAGAACCCTCTACTTACTCAGCTAAACTGTTCTTTAATACATACTAGGTCATTGAGTACACCTTGCTCGATGACCTTGTTTTTCTGTGACCGACTAAGGCGCTTTACTTGCACTTCAAGCTTAGCCGCCTGAGATTTACCCTCTATCTTAAAAACAGCGCGAAACTCTAGTGGTGCTTTCCCCTTTAGGGCTTTTGCGCCGCCTTTTTTCTCACCGCGGTGTTGTGCAATTCGCCGAATTGGGTCGGTGGTAATGCCAGTGTAAAGCTGACCTAACTTGTTCTCGATTAGGTAAAGATACCAAGGGTTATTTACGTCGCTACTGTGGGTATTGCCCTTGTTGGCTGTTATACTCTGTGCCAATGTACTCACTGTCTTATAAGTTATTTTCAGCATGATATTACCAGATTTTACAAAAGCAAAAGTGCTTATTGTTGGCGACCTAATGTTAGATCGTTATTGGAGTGGTGGCACCGGACGTATATCGCCCGAGGCACCTGTGCCTGTGGTCAATGTGAATAGTGCTGAAGATCGAGCCGGTGGAGCTGCAAATGTTGCGGTAAATGTGGCAACCTTAGGCGCTCAGGTAACCTTGTTGGGCATGTGTGGTAATGATGAAAATGCCCGCATATTAAAAGAGCGTTTACAAACCTACGATATCAATTGCCAATTCTTCGCCGTTCCAGGTTTTGACACAATTACCAAATTGCGTGTTATGAGTCGTAACCAACAACTGCTTAGACTCGATTTTGAAAAGAGTTTTGCTGATGCCAATAAGCAAGACTTAGAAAAGGCTTTTGACAATGCCTTAGATGATGTTGATGTCGTGATTTTAAGTGACTACGCCAAGGGATGCTTGAGTAACCCTCAAACACTGATTGCACGTGCAAGAGCAAAAGGTAAGCGCGTAGTGGTTGATCCCAAAGGCAGTGATTTTTCTAAGTACGCTGGCGCTACACTTATTACGCCTAATATGGATGAATTACGCGGAATTGTTGGTGATGTTGATTCAGAGAAAACCTTAGTTGAAAAAGCCAACACATTAAAATCTGACTTAGCGTTAGATGCGCTGCTTGTAACCCGTTCAGAAGACGGTATGACGCTATTTGAAAGTGACAATACTGAATTTCACCTACCCGCAAAGGCCAAAGAAGTTTACGACGTGACCGGTGCTGGCGACACGGTAGTATCAACCTTATCAGTGGCTATGGCGTGTGACCTTCCACTTCAGGCCGCTTGTGTGTTGGCTAACCTAGCGGCTAGTGTGGTTGTGGGTAAGCTTGGCACGTCAACGGTGTCTAACACTGAGCTTGCTCTTGCGCTAGGCGAGCAGTCTGTGCATCTAGACGGTGGGGTTATGACAGAAGACCAACTGGCTATAGCGCTAAAAGCAGCTAAAGCACGTGGTGAACGAATTGTAATGACCAATGGGTGTTTTGATATTTTACATTCCGGTCATGTGTCTTACCTAGAGGAAGCGGCGCAGCTGGGTGATAGGCTGATTGTGGCGGTGAACACCGATGCCTCTGTTACCGCGTTGAAGGGCCCTGGTCGTCCGGTAAACAATGTTAATCGTCGTATGGCGGTCTTAGCTGGCTTAAGTGCGGTTGATTGGGTAGTCCCGTTTGAAGAAGACACGCCTCAGCGCTTAATTGCACGATTACTTCCCGATATACTTGTGAAAGGCGGCGATTACAAAGTAGAAGACATAGCTGGTGGTAAAGAAGTGATGGCTAATGGTGGTCGTGTCGAGGTGTTATCCTTCGAAGATGGCGTTTCTACTACCGGTATCATTGAGCGCATTACGCAAAACAAACTTCGATAAGCGATGAATGATGTAAAATCATCTTCTGCGCACATTTAACACTTCGATATAAGCGTGTTGTTGGGTACTATAGCTGCGCGCTTTTTAAACACGATATTCAACGGTAATTTTGCATGTACGAAAGTTATTACGGACTTAACTCGAAACCGTTCCAGTTAACCCCAGATCCTGCCTTCTTCTTCGCCAGTAAGTGGCACAAACGAGCCATGTCTTATTTGCAGTATGGCCTGTCGCAAGCCGAAGGATTCATTGTTATTACAGGTGGTATTGGTACCGGTAAGACGACTATTGCAAATAGCCTGCTAGAAGAGATTGAAGACGATATTGCCGCAGCACAAATCGTGACACCTAAGTTATCACCTGATGAATTAGTAAAAATGGTGGCAGCAAAGTTTGATATCGCCACTGAAGGACGCTCAAAAGCAGATATTCTCAAGGCACTAGAGATATTCTTGTATGACCTAAATAGAGCAGGGCGCAGAGCGTTATTGCTTGTTGATGAGGCGCAAAACTTACCTCTGGAAACGATTGAAGAATTGCGGATGCTAAGTAATTTTCAGCTTAACGGAAAGCCGCTTATTCAGAGCTTTTTGTTGGGCCAGGAAGAGTTACAGCCAATATTACGCGCACCAAATATGGAACAATTCCGACAACGCATCGTGGCTTCATGCCATCTTGCGCCACTGACACTTGAAGAGTGTAAGGAATACATTGACTACCGTTTACATCATGCAGGTTGGAACGGTTCACAATTGTTCAGTGATGAAGCGCACAAGCGTATTCACTTGTTCACACGTGGGATACCGCGCAAAATTAATACCCTTATGGACCGCGTCATGCTTTACGGCTTCCTTGAAGAGCTAGATACATTTTCAGCAGAAGCTGTCGATGAAGTCATAGAAGAAGTTAAAGCGGAAATGTTTGAGCCAGATAAAACTGGCGCGGAAGTGACCGAGCATATGGGCTTCGCAGACAGCCCTGAAAGTAAAACAGTGATGACACCTAAAGGTAATGTAATACGCGATACTAAATATTATCTTGATATGTTAGCTGAGCTTGTAGATGCGTTAGACGACGCGATATCGCAAAAAGTGAAAATGACACAGTACGTAGATAAACTGATGAAGAAAAAGTTTAAAACCTACGTTCGCTTAAAGAGTGATGACAAAAAAGAGCAGTAAAACTACTCGCTCAGTTAAAACGCAAACAACAAAAAAAGCGCCTGATACGTTTTTACGTACAGGCGCTTTTTTAGTGGACCGTTGTTGTCAATTCAGCATTCGTTCATGCCGTCTTCGGTGACAGATAGGGAATTAATCGTAGGTGTAGGTGATGCCTAACGTTATGCGTCTATCGGTGAAGTTGGCGCCAAAGAAGCCGTTACTGATACCGCCACCACCTATTAGGTCTCCACTTCTATCGACATAGTTCAAATTCGTGTAAACCTTCAATACGCGACCAAACGTACGCTCAATACCTAGCGTAGCATTCCAGTTGTCACTTTCGCCACTGTTAAGCGTTTCAGAACGTTGAGTTATATTGGCGTAGTTAACACTTGCATTCACATTAGTATAATTACCAATACGATAAGCCAAGGTAGAGCCCAAAGAATATGTACGTGTAAGCCTATCTTGATCAAGCGCATCATCTTCTGAATAGCGCCACGACATACCTAGCGTTACCCGTGAAAAGTCGTATCCCATTTGAAAGTTACTACTTTTACGAACAATGATGTCATCGTTAAACTCAAGGTTCTGCGTGGTGATTTGTACAAATTGCTCGTCTGCATTTGGCACATAGCTTAAGCTATTTGGCTGAAAGCAACTTGCAATTGAGCCTGAGTTGACAGGGCAAACAAACACGCCCAAGTTTTCTGGGTCAGCCAATAATCGGCTTGTATTTGTCACATCTTCTGTGTACCCAAAAGACGTTCGAAAATACTTTGAATTGTAACTTATATTGGCGCCAGCCGTTTCACCAAAGAACCGGCGGCCGTAGTTTGCGCTCAAACTAGTGCGTGAACTAAACGCCCACTGAAGGTCAACTCCAACAAAGCTTTCGCCGTCATCATTTTCAATATCTGAATCAGTGGTATTGGCGGTGAATGAAATGTACCTATTTTGGCTTTGGCGATACGTTAAACCGGCACCATAAGAATTAAACTTGCGAACCAAGCTTGTAGTATCATTTCTGTCTGATACTTGGTTACCTTCATGAGCACCGGTTAATCGAAGTGCCCAGTGCTTTACGAAATGAATATCTAAAAAGCCCGACGCATTGCGCGATATAAAGTCACCTTGTCCTGCTTGTGCGCGGTCAGTGTTTTGGAAGCTGCCCGTAACATTCCAAATTACGTATTCTGCTCTATCACCATTAACAAGGTTAGCTGACATCTGATAAGTGTCATTGTTCAGTGCAAAGCCGTTATTCAGCGCATTCTGTTCAGATGCTACATCTGAATAAGAAGCTTGACCACGGCCTCGCACCCAGTCGCCTTGCGTTAGGGCAGTAGACACGCCAATACGATTTGAGCGTGTCTTCGCTAGTGCGTCTGCGTTTGTGAAAAAGTCAGATACTAAGAAGTTTCCAGCCTGGGCATTTCGATAATTCAATGCACCAGATGCTTCAAACTCCAATAATTCATCAAAAGGTGCCCAATTAGCAGAATAGCTATACTCGCCATAGGTATCTTCTCGGCTAGCATCGTCGTTGTCACGTTCTAAATGAGTAAGCTTACCTTGCCACAACCCGTTGAATGTCCGAGACTCATACGAGGCGTTAATACTTGGATTAACCGAAAGTGTCGTTAACGAAAACGTGCCATTTTCTTCGGAGTCAACATCTTGAAATATACCTTCGGCCGAAGCGTTTGCTGTGACTTTTAGTTTCGCTAGCGCCACATTACTGTTTGCAAGCAGTAAAGTGGCGACAACAGCACAAAGCGGCTTTTTCGCAAAGCAATACTTAGTTGCTTCGTTCTGAGTAATAGTATCCATAATATCCGCTTCCATCGGTGTCATTATGTATTGATTTGTTCACAACAAAACCAATTGCCATATCTGGGTTTAATCGCTCAACCGACATTTTAATGTCATTTATTTTCGCTCTACCTTCTTCCACCACAACAACAGCTTGACCCGCAAAGTTAGCAAGTATGGCACTTTCGTTAATACCGATAAGCGGTGGTGTATCAAAAATAACAATACGATCAGGATAGCGGTTGGCAAATTCATCTACAGTGTCGTGCATCTTCTGACTGGCTAGCAGTTCCGTAGACAAGTGGTGTGATTTACCCGCCGGAATTATCTTAAGTTTGTCGATATTCGTTGGGTACAACACATCAGCGATATCTTCAACATCACCTGTCAAATACTCCATCAAACCTTTTCGACGCTCTAAACCTAACGTATTTAATACATTAGGTTTTAGCACGTCAGCGTCAACAAGCAGTACAGTTTTGTCTTGCTCTGACGCAATACTCATTGCAAGGTTAGTTGCCGTAAAGGTTTTTCCTTCAGACGGTCGACTACTTGTCACCATAATAATATTAGGGTTATGAAGCGTTTTTGACAGAGAACCGAAAGAGTTTGCTAAAAGCTTACGCTTTATTTCACGATACTCTTCGTTAATCTGCTTTCTTTCACCGGTTAATGAAATATGACCATTCTTTTCCAAACGTTCGAAATCAATCACGAACTCAGGAAGTGGAGAACGCTGTGGTTGATTACTAGAAGCGGGTGATTGCTGAGCTTCACCTTTGGGTAACTCTGCTTCTTGAGTAACTGTTTGAGCTGGAGTTTCGCCTGTAACTGGCGTATTGGCTTGAACAGAGTCAGCAGAATGCTCTGTGGGCGCGTTAACCTGTGCGTCCACCTGAGGGGATTCTTGATTCAAATCATCCGTGCTGGCTTTCTTACTGTTCGCCTTTGCTTCTCTTTGTTTCTGGAGTGCTTTTTCAATTGTATTTTTCATTAAAATAAGCCTCCGAATAAATCAATATTCATAATTTCCGCGGCAATTAAAACACTGTACATCGCGACAATAGCACCGCTGGACATTAAGAATATAATCAAGCGAGACCTATTGGTTTTATTAATTTGTTCAATATTTAAGTGAGTTACTGTTCCCCAAATAGGGTAGTCAGATACGCTAAGTAACTGCTTAGGTCGTATTAGTACCGGTTTAAGCTGGCTAACTAAAAACGCAATAGCAATACCTGCACCAAAGCCAAGAATTAGCACGGCAGTATAGAAAATTATTCTATTAGGGCCTGAAGGACGTTTGGGCAGTAGTGGCGGCTCAATTATTCTAAACTGCAAGTCTTCTGCAGATACATCAGCTCTTCTTGATAAATCCGCAGACTCTTTTCTAGAAAGTAATTCTTCATACTTACGCTTTGTAATACCGTAATCACGGTTTAACGCACTAGACTCAGCTTCAATTTGGGGTATCAAGTCTACTTTGCTTTCAAGCGCAGCAATTTTACCCTCAAGATCATTTTCTTTCACGCGAAGAGACGCAATCTGACTCTCAAGGCGACTTGCCTCAAGGGATATTTCGCGATTGAGTTCTGTTAGTGGTTGGTTTCCGTTGTCATCAGCTTGATTTAAAAACGCGTCTATTTCAGTTTGACGAGACTTTTCTAAGCTTTCAAGTAACGCTGTTGCTTCCACAACATCTGGGTGCTTATCGGTAAAGCGAAGCTTTAATCGGTCAAGCTCTTCTTCCAGTGTTTTAATACGGTCGTCATATCGGGTACGAAGCACGGGCTCTTCCGCATCAGTAACACCAAAACTATCGCTGCGTTTCGCATTGTTAATTTGATTTTTTAGTGACTGAGCTTGTTGTTGTGTTTGCTTTATTTGAAGCTGTGTTGCCTCTAGCTCGCTATTGAGCGACTGCAAACTAGTATAATAGGTACCCGCAAGTGGCAAAATGTCGTTGTATTGACGCTTAAAATCAGCCAGACGCTGTTCAGCCTCAGACAATCGCGATTCATACTCGGCTATTTGCTCATCGAGAAAGCGACCCGCCGTGTCAGTATCTTTTCGATTGTTACCCAAGGCACCTTCAACAAATAAGTCTAAGGTTTCTTGTACAACACGCTGAGCCACGGTGGGCGATTCATTTTCAAATGAAATATTGAAAATGTTATCTCTTCCTGTCGATTGCAGTGCAATATCTTTTGACAACGACGTAACCAAGCTTTCAAACTCAGCCTCGGTTGATGTGGTAATATCTAAATCACTTTCACGCGCTATTTTTTCAACATTACTGCGGCTTAGTAATGTTTTCGCCATCATTTGAATTTCTTGGTCAGGGTTAGTTTGAATGGCGAGGCCGCGAAGAAGCGGTTGAAGTACTGAACGTGTATCTACATAAACCTGAGCTTTTGAAGAGTACACGTCCGGAAGTGTTGCTACATATAAAAAGCCGATCGGACAGATCAGCCATGAAAATATAATTACGTAACGCTTCTTTATCCAGACACCCTTGACGTAGTCAAGGATCTGAGTGAGCGTTTGCTGTAAATCCTGCATTTTATTTTTTGTTCCGTATACTACTTAACAACTAGAACCAGGCTTCTGGAATAATAACGATATCACCCGGTAACATATCCACGTTTTCTGAGATATCACCGTCGCGAATAAGATCGTCAATATTAATATCGAACGTTTTCTGATTACCATTTACTACACGTACAAGTTTTGCGCCGTTACCGTTAGCAAATTCGGTAAGACCACCCACCGCTATCATCAAATCTAGCAATGTCATGTGTTCTGTGTAACTCACAGCGCTTGGATTAGTTGCTTCACCAATAACTCGAACCTGCTCACTTAATGGCCCTGTAAAGTTGTTAACACTTACTGTCACGCGTGGGTTGTTAATATATGTAGAGAGTTGTTCTTCTATTTCACGAGCGAGCATGGTAGGAGTTCTTCCCGCAACGTCAATATCTTCAACTAGCGAGGTGGTTACCTTTCCGTCGGGGCGAACAATAAAGTTGCCAGACACTTCAGGGTTACGCCAGACGAAAATGGTCAGCGAATCACCTGGACCAATAAGGTATTGGTAGTCGTTAACGTCGGTAGTTAGCGACGCGCGGGTTGTTGCTTGTGGCAAAACGCCAGTGTTACTACAACCACTAAGGCCTATTAAAACTAATGTTGCACAGCAAGTAAGTAGCGTTCTAAAACGGAACATAAGAGATCATCCTACACTCATTATGGTTAAATTGTACTTTAGTCGTTTACCCTACGGTAAATGTCACTATAATGCCAATAACAATTCTAGTCTATTGGAATAAATCCCTTTATGATGGGAAATATCGCTGTAGTTTTAGGGGGCCAGGGGTGGCAGTAAACAAGCGCAATCAAAATAAACGCTCAAATATTTTAGTAGTAACAGAGGCGTTGCTCATTGCATACATGGGGTATATTTCCCATTTCATACTTACTCAAATAGGTATGTCAGCAACGGTCTCGGTAGAAAAGCTCATTATTAATGTGGGCATGCTCACCGTTTCTATACTGCTTTGTTCATTGTCAGTGGGATTATACGAGGCCAAGCTTCGTGAAACATTCCGCGGCATCATTCGTCGTATCTTTGTAAGTGTAGGTCTTAGTTACTTTTTAGTTGAAGTGCTTAGTCGTGCATTCTTTGACGAACTGGTAATGGACTCCTACTTTTTACCCGCTGCTGTCAGCTCAATTATAATCACACTAGTGGTATTCAGGTATTTCACTAATCGTTTAGGGCTGCTTGGCTTAGGGAAAGTTCGCATTCTTGTATTAGGTGCAGGAGAACGTGCTTCCATTATTGAAAAGAGAATGCGCCGCGACGTAGACCGAATTGGTTTTGAGTTAGTGGGTTTTATTCCTATTCCTGGCGATAACCGCGAAGACGGCATTAGAAAAGAAAAAATCATACATCTGAAAATTGACGATAGCTTCCAGCAATTTATTGCTGACAACGACATTGAAGAAATAGTTATCGCATGTGACCAACGCAGAGGTACTTTGCCTGTTGAGGTGTTATTTGACTGTCGTTTACGTGGAATCGAAGTAACTGAATTACTCGATTTTATGGAGCGCGAGACTGGTCAAATTGTTGTGAATCTGATGTACCCAAGCTGGGTTATTTATTCAAATGGTTTTCAGAGCCAGAACTATTTACGAGATGCATTGGATTACACCTTAAATGCCGTGCTCGCTATATTCATTCTGTTTTTTGTTTGGCCCATAATGCTATTTACTGCCGCTTTCATTTACTTAGACGATGGAAGACGCACAGGCGTTTCTGTTTTCTACAAACAAGAGCGTGTTGGACTGAATGGAAAACTGTTCAAAATTATAAAATTTAGAAGCATGCGCCCAGACGCTGAGAAAGACGGTGCGAAATGGGCAAGTAAAAATGATGATCGTGTTACACGTATCGGTCATTTTATCCGTAAATACCGCATAGACGAACTACCTCAGTTACTGAACGTCTTTAGAGGCGAGATGGCGTTTATTGGTCCACGTCCTGAAAGACCACAGTTTGTAGAGCAGCTTGTAAGAGAAGTGCCTTACTACAATCAACGTCACAACGTGAAGCCAGGATTGGCGGGTTGGGCACAGTTGAATTACCCCTACGGTGCAAGCGTTGAAGACTCTATGGAAAAGCTTAAATTTGATCTTTACTACGTAAAACATCAAAGTTTGCTGCTTGATATTCTAATTTTGATAAGAACCGTTGAAATTGTTTTATTCGGTAAAGGGCGATAGAAATGAAGTTAGATAGTCGCCTTAATGCGATGACTGTAGATGTAGAAGATTACTTTCAAGTATCTGCCTTTGAAGATGTCATCAATAAGGAAAGCTGGGATTCTCAACAGCTGCGAGTTGGACAAAATACGCATCGCTTACTCGATCTTTTTGCCGAAAATAACGTGAAGTCGACATTTTTCACGTTAGGTTGGGTGGCTAAGCGTTGCCCTGACGTAATTAAGCGAATTGTCGACGAAGGTCATGAACTTGCAAGTCATGGTTTAGAACACCAACGCGCGACAACTATGTCACAAAGTCAGTTCAAGGAAGATGTTTATGCGAGCAAATCTATCCTTGAAGACGTGGGCGGTACTGCAATAAAAGGCTACAGAGCGCCTAGCTTTTCAGTCAACGATTCGAATACGTGGGTGTACGACGTACTTGTTGAACAAGGTTTCGTCTATTCATCTAGCACCTATCCAATAGAACACGATTTATATGGTGTTCCGCAGTGGCCAAGATTTAAATACGAACGCAAGGAGGGTATCACTGAGATACCTATTCCTACCATTCGCAAGAAGGGAACAAACGTGGGCATAGGCGGCGGAGGCTTTTATAGGCTCTACCCGTATTGGCTTTCTAAAAAGCGTATTATGGCGTTCATGGAAGCGGAAAGTGCTCCGTATAGCTTTTACTTTCACCCTTGGGAAATAGACCCTGATCAGCCATATATAAAAGAGGCAAATTGGCGGTCTAAGTTCAGGCATTACATCAACCTCTCAAGAATGGAATCCAAAATTGAAAAGCTGTTAAAGGATTTTAACTGGGGTAGCATGTATGACGTCTATATCAAATGATGTCCCTAATACATATCGAAACGTTACTATAGCGCCTGTGCAAGCGGCCTGCTTACTGGCCCTTGCAGTGCTTTGGCTGATTGCCTATTTCAGTACGTTTGAAAAAATTGTTTTAACGTGGTTCGAGTCGACCACCTTTGAACATGCGGTTATTATCGCACCCATTGCTATTTGGTTGATTTACCGAAAGCGTTATGCCTTCGGATTGGCTCGTCGACGCAATATAGATGTGATCCTAGGCTTTGCTGGATTGCTAGCGGCCGTTCTGCTTTTTGTGGTGGGCAAACTATCTTTAATAAACGCATTGCAGCAATTTGCGCTTATGTCTATGCCCCTTTTCTTTGTATGGGGAATTTTTGGCTTTGTCACACTGCGGCATTTGTTCTTTCCGCTTTTTTTCCTAATAATGTCTGTGCCTTTCGGCGAGTTTATGATTCCGCATCTTCAGGAAGTGACGGCCGATTTAACTGTAATGATGCTAAAAGTAGTAGGCGTGCCCGTTTACCGTGAGGGATGGTATTTACAAATTCCTGAGGGACTTTTCCATGTCGCTGAAGCCTGCAGCGGTATTCGCTTCTTATTTTCTACTATAACCATTGGCCTACTTATTGCGCACTTGGAAATTCGTTCCAGAATTAAACAAGCCGTTTTTCTTGCCTGTGTACTTGTTATTCCAATCCTTGCCAATGGTATGCGCGCATTTATCATGGTTTACATAGGCCATGTAAGTAATATGGAGGCAGCCGTTGGGTTTGATCATCTTGTTTACGGATGGGTATTCTTCTTCTTTGTTACAGCCTTAGTGCTGGCATTTTCACGCCTATTCTATGACGAAAAGTACGTGCCCAAATTTAATGACAGTACAACGACAGTGGCGTTGCCTAAGAAGCGTTTCGCAGCAGCGGTCATTGTAATCGCAATAGGTCCTGTTTTCATGGGGGCTTTCCATAGTCAGCAAACACAGGCACTGGAGAAAGTGAGTGAAGATGGCGTAGTACTAACCGACATTAAATCACTATCGGGTTGGCAACCAATTTATACGGGTTTTGACGAATATCGTTTTGAGACAGTTCAAATCAACGAAGCGACTATCATACTGCATGAAATTACCTATGTGACCGAAAACGAAGAGAAAGAGTTAGTTACATGGAACAACAAGCCATATGACCCTGAAGTTTGGTCGGTGGCAGAGTCTGAGGCGCGAGTAATAGATAAGGCGCAGCAGCGCTTCCACTATAAGTATTTGCAGCTGAAAAATGGCATGGGCAGATCAATTCACCTGGTATATATGTGGAAAGTTGGTGATGTATACACGGTAAATCCTATCACTGTGAAAGGGATGCAAGTATTGAATAAGCTTTCTCTTAATGACTTTGGTGGTGTGGCATTATATGCTGCATCTGAAGGGAACGTATCACAACAAAGCTTGATCGAAGCGCTGATAAAACTAGAACAACAAAAGAGTGAGTGAGCAAGTGGATATTTCAGTCGTAATTCTGTCTTTTAACTCTGAAAAGCATATAGGCAAGTGCTTAACCGCACTTTTTGACGCATTACAAAGTGCAGAGTTAACCGGCGAAGTTTTTGTCGTTGAAAATGGATCGGTGGATAATTCACTTGAATGTATTAACCAATACGCTGACAAGTTTGGTAGCGCGCTTCACGTAATAAATCTTGGTGAAAACACCGGTACAACATTTTCAAGAAATCAAGCTCTAAAGCGTGCATCAGGCAAGCACGTGTTAGTTTTAGACTCCGATGCCTACGTTAATGCAGAAGCACTTAAGCGATTAATCAGTTACCTAGAGCAAAATAAGCAAGTGGGCTTAGCTGTGCCAAAAGTGACTTATGCATCTGGTAATTTCCAGCTTTCATGTGACAAGTTTCCCACGCTATGGGGTAAAGCAAAGCGTTTCCTATTCTTGAAGAAGATGGAACAAAAACCCAATGACTTATCTTTAGTCAGCGATCCTGTTGCGGTTGATTATGCTATATCAGCATGTTGGATGTTGCCTAAGCACGTTGTAGATAAAGTGGGAATGTTAGATGAAAAGATCTTCTACTCCCCAGAAGATGTCGATTACTGCATTCGTATTTGGGAGGCTGGCTTCCAGATTCACTACGTTCCAGATGTATCCGTAATTCATGACGCGCAGGAGTTGTCGCGCGGTTTTAAGCTAAATAAATTCCATTTTTCGCATCTCGCGGGCATTTTTTACCTTATGAAAAAGCATAGATACTTCTGGGGTTTAAATGGACTTTACAAGCGAATTCAAAGGAGATAGCTCGCGTGTGTGGCGTAGTGGCTTGGGTAAAAGCGACAACTGACGGAAAAGTTGACGAGTCTACTTTGCGTTCAATGACAGCAACGCTTCATCATAGAGGCCCTGATGGAGAAGGGTTCTATATTGACGGCAATGTGGGGTTGGGGCACAAGCGACTATCAATTTTAGATGTTGAAAATGGCAAGCAACCCCTTGAAAGTGATGGCGTTGTATTAAGTTACAACGGAGAAATTTATAATTTCAAGCAACTGAAATCTGAACTAGAAGCTTTAGGGCATGTTTTTGCTTCGCAATGCGATTCTGAAGTGTTGTTATTCGCATGGAAAGAGTGGGGCGTATCAGCGGTTCATAAATTGCGTGGCATGTTCGCATTTGTTATTTATGACAAGCCTCAAAATACACTGTTTGTAGCCAGAGATCGTTTAGGCATTAAACCGTTACACTGGGCAAGAACATCACAAGGCGATTTGTTATTTGCGTCTGAGCTTAAAGCTATTACTGCGCATCCAGATATTGAAAAACAACTGAACCCCTGTGCCATAGAAGATTTTTTCTCGCTAGGCTATGTGGCCGACCCTAAAACCATTTTTAAAGATGTATTCAAATTACCGCCAGCACATGTTATTTCAATAGATTTAAGCGACCCAACGCGTGATGTAACTCCCGAGTGTTATTGGGAAATAGAAAATTTTGTTTCTGATGAAATTACCCGCGAGCAAGACATAGGCGAAGAGTTCGCTCGGCTGACGGAAGAGGCGATTACGCTACGTATGGTAGCTGATGTTCCGTTAGGCAGTTTCCTTTCAGGTGGTATTGATTCATCAGTGATTTCTGCTGTAATGCAAAAGCACTCTGAAGTACCTATAAATACCTTTTCAATTGGCTTTGACTTATCTAAGTATGATGAATCTTTTTATGCGAAGCAGTTGGCCACGCAGTTAGGGTTTAAGCATTTGAACACCAGTGTTTCCATTAATGATTTAACCTTTATGGAGACCTTGGTTGATATTTACGATGAACCCTTTGCAGATAATTCGGCTATTCCAACATTCATACTATCGGGTGTTGCGGCGCAGCATGTAAAAGTAGCGCTGTCTGGTGACGGTGCTGATGAGCTGTTATACGGTTATCGCAACCACAAAATGCTGTGGGTTGAAGAGAAAATCCGCAAGTGTTTGCCAGACGGCGTACGCAAAAAAATGTTTGGTACATTGGCAAAACTTTATCCCAACCTTAAAACTGCTCCGAAATTTTTGCGCGGTAAAACAACCTTAAACGCTTTATCTGGTAGCGCAATAAGCAGTTATCACAATGCTATTTCAATCACGCATCAAAATGAATTAGCCCGCTTGTATTCGCCGCAACTTAAAGCGCAATTACATGGCTACAGTAGTTTGAACATGTTTGATGATATAGCGAAGAAATGCAAAAGCACTAACAGCCTCAAAGCTATTCAGCTTATAGATTTTAAAACCTATCTTGCAGGTGGCATTCTTACCAAAGTAGACCGTGCAAGCATGAAAAACTCGCTTGAAGTGCGCGTGCCTTATTTAGATCATCACCTGGTAGAGCGCACGCTGGCCGCATCTCCATCGCTCAATTTATCGTGGGGCCAAACCAAGAGACTTCTGGTCAACGGTTTTAAACACTTGCTTCCCTCATTTGTCACTAAGCGAAACAAAATGGGGTTTTCATCACCCATTGACGAGTGGCTTCGACAGATTCCCAAAGAGAGTTTGAAAAGTAGACTTTCAGACGGGGCACTGGCGCAAACTGGGCTATTTTCTCTAGACGGTATCAGCATACTGCTAGATGAACATCACGAGCGTGGTCACGAGCATGGGATGACTATTTGGTCACTTCTTATTTTTAACGCATTTTTAGAAAAACACTTTGGAACACAAAAAAGTGAAAATATTGTATCACCATAGAATTGCCTCGAAAGATGGGCAGTATGTTCATGTCGAAGAATTAACTAACGCGCTTGACGAGTTAGGGCACGAACTTCATTTTGTTGCGCCGCAAGTTAATGAAAATGCGGATTTTGGTGGTGATGGCGGTTTTGTAAGTAAACTCAAAAAAGCATTACCTAAAGCATTGTATGAAATCCTTGAGCTGAGCTACAGCGCATGGGTTTTCATCAAGCTTGTGGTTGCTATTTTAAAGTTTAAGCCCGAAGTTATTTATGAGCGTTACAACCTTTATCAACCTGCGGGAGTGCTAGCAGCAAAGTTATTCAATATTCCTTTGCTACTAGAAATTAATGCCCCTCTTGCTGAAGAACGCGCAAAATATAGTGGTCTGGCGTTACAAGGTTTTGCCAAAAAGATAGAAGACTTTACCTGGAGAGGCGCCACACATTGCTTGCCTGTTACTGATGTTTTGGCTGATTACATGCGAGAGGCCGATATTCCAGAGTCAAGAATAACGGTTATTCACAATGGTGTAAGGCAGCAGTTTATTGATGAAATGATGCAACATGACATCAACGTTAATAAACAAGAAATTGTTATTGGGTTTACAGGTTTTATTCACCCATGGCACGGAATGGACAAAGCTTTAGAGGCAATTGCAGAACACAAGGAACTTCCGCTGCGCTTAATTTGTGTGGGTGATGGGAATATTTTACCTGACTTACGGCAGCAAGCTGAGACGCTAGGCATTTCGGAAAAAGTGGAGTTCAAAGGTCTAGTTACACGAGATAAAGTATTGGATTTTGTAAAAGAGTTCGACATTGCGTTACAGCCTGATGTAACCGCTTATGCATCACCTTTGAAAATGTTCGAGTATATGGCCGTTGGTGCTTTAATAGTGGCACCGAAAACGTCGAATATTCAGGAAATACTAAGTGACGATACAGCGCTCTTCTTCGAAAAAGGCGACAAGGCTGACTTCAAAAAAGCGCTTACTACTGCAATCACGTCATACAAAGTTTTAGACTGCAAACGCAGAGCGGTTAAGCAAAGCGTATTAGATAAGCAGTTTGTGTGGCAAGAGAATGCGAGAAAGGTTGTTGATTTGGCAAAGAGAGTAGCAAATGAAGCGCATAATTAGTCTGGCTGTGTTATTCGTATTACTTATAGCGTTGGGTAGTGTACTTGTTCTAAAAGGTAATGAATCAATTGCGATTTGTAAGCCAAGTAAAACGTCAACGCCGTACTGTAAATTTGTTGGTAAAACCACACAAGTCTATCTGAATAGTGATGGTCTGGGTTTGGTGTTTATCGACGGTAATATTGACACTAAGAGTGCATCTGATTTTGGATATGCTATTTCTTCAGGAAGTGCGTTTGCCTTTGATATTCAAAGTTCACATGGCCGGGCAATGTTTGATATGGCGTTATTGGCTCGGCAGCACAATTTCACAATAGAAGTACACGCTAGAGAAGTCGAACAAGGCTATCTCTTAGCTGATCGTATATGGGTAAAGTAGAGGATTCGCATTGTCTTTGACAGCAATAGCATTTCTTGCTGCATACTTTGGATGTTTATTCAGGGCGTTTAGCAAAGATCCCAAGTGGGGGTTATATGCTTATCTTTTAGCATTCTATGCACACCCCGTTGGCCGCTGGTGGGGACAGTCTCTGCCAGATCTAAGGTGGTCTTTCTTAGCGGCGCTCGTCACCTTGATAGCCGTATTTTTTTCAAAGAAAAAGGGGCGTTGGCTCAGCTCAAAAGAGTCAAAGTACTACTTAGTATTTTTGCTTTACCTGTTAGCTCAATACCTTTGGGTGCTGAACAGTGCTTTTCACACAATTTTTGTGTTGTTAGTGGTCAAATACTTCATTCTTATTCTCTTAATACAGCAATGTTTAAAAACCAAAGAAGACGTTATTGGCTTTATTATCTGTAACGCGCTTGGGGCACTATATTTTGGTTATTTAGGGTATTCGTATGGTGGAGGAAGGCTTGAGGGCGTTGGTGGGCCCGGAGTCGAGTCTGCTAATGGGCTGGGCCAGCATCTATCGATTCTGCTTGTTATCTCTTCATATCTGTTATTAATAAAAATTGGAAAGATAAAGTATTTATTGCTCTTCGCCGTGCTGGTGATTCTGAATACCATTATGTTAACAGAGAGTCGTGGGGCATTGTTATCTCTGGTGCTCACTGGCGTAGTTGCTATTTTCTTTGTGCCGCCTAGCGTTAAAAAAGTCTTCTTTTCATTGGCCATTCTTGGTGCGGTAGCCTTTGGGTTGCTAATGGGGCCTCAAATCATCGAGCGTTTCAAGAGTACTCAAAAAAATAGTTATGGGCAAATTCAGGATAAGAGCGCAGCTTCAAGGCTTGTTATCATTAAAGCGCAATACGAAATTTTTAAAGAGAAGCCTTTATTAGGTCAGGGGCACCGTACAACATTGGTTTTAAGTCCGTTGTATATCCCTCAAGAGTATTTGTCCAAAGTGAAGTCTGGAGAGCAAGTAGTACAAAGAAGGGCGTCACATAACTTTTTAATGGGTATGCTAACAGATCATGGGATTATCGGTGTTAGCTTATATGGGCTGATTTGCTTGTCTTTATTTAAGAGTTTACTCAAAGTGAGAAAAGTGATTAAGGCCGAAGCAAAAGTTGATAACGAGTTACTATTAATTCAAGCTGGGCTGTGCTTGGGTTTTGTTTGTTACCTAATTGCTGGAATGTTTTCAAACAACAAAATCTTTGAGATTGCCGTGTGGCTTATTGCGCTAATACCAATAATAAACAGACTTTTAGAACAGTCATTAAGTAGGAATCAAAATGCTAATTGATGGACGCACACTGAACGAAGGTGAAGTAATCAATACTGACATCTGTATCTTAGGCGGTGGGCCTGCCGGGATAACATTGGCAAATGAACTCAATGGAAACGCTTTAGATGTAGCTCTATTAGATGCTGGCGGAGAACAGTATGAAGCCCAAGTTCAAGAGCTTTACGAAGCTGACAGCGTTCCAGAGTATTATCCTGACCCTAAAATATCGCGACTTCGTTTTCTAGGTGGTGCTAGTAATCACTGGGGAAACAATACGTCGCCTTTTTCGCCTATTGACTTTGAAAAGCGGGATTGGATAGGGAACAGTGGTTGGCCCATCAGCTACGACGAAATGGTGCCTTATTATCAGAAGGCTGCTGTGTACTGTCAAACAGGAGATGATGGTTACTCTAGTGAACATTGGTTGCCTTTAATGGGGTTAAACGACCTGCTTTCAGAAGCTAAGTTTTCTCGACTAGGCATAGCTAAAGCGTCTTTACCTCCTACACGCTTCTACGTGTCACATGGTAAGCCTCTTGTTGAAAGTGATAACGTAAAACTTTATACGTATGCAAGTGTAGTTGATTTAGAGTTTGATGAGTCTGATAAACGCATCATTTCTGCTACTTTTACATCTTACAATGGTAAAACACATAAAGTGGTAGCGGATCGATTTGTACTTTCTATGGGAGGTATGGAAAATGCGCGTATGCTTCTGTTGTTTAACGAGAAGTATAAAAACAAGATAGGTAATAAGAACGATATTGTGGGAAGGTATTTTATGGATCACCCCACAATGAATGCCGCTCACCTTATTAGTGATCTTCCAAAATTAGAATCAATGACCCGCTTTGAAGGTCAGAGGTTTTTGGTTGCATTTTTTGAACTGCAAGAAAAAGTTCTGAAAGAGAATGAGTTAATCAACCTCCGCATGCCAGTTACAAGTGGTACTGAGTATGGAATGTCTGATGGAATTTCTTCATTTCATATTCTTAAAAATGCATTGATTAGAGGTGAGCTCCCAGAAGATTTGTTCACTCATTATGGCAATCTGATCCTCGATGCGGATATGGTTATAGAAGCGATTGCTAGAAAGCAGTTTGATACCAAAGTTTTTGAAAGTGCTAAAAATAGCGCTGGTTTTCAAATACCCATGATGGTAGAGCAAATTCCTGAAAAGAATAACCGAATATATCTTTCATCTAAAAAAGATAAATTTGGCTTAAACAAGCTTTCAATCGATTGGCAGGTCTCAGAGCGAAATAGAGAGCTAATGTGGCGATCCCTTGAAGTTTTTGCAAGAGACATGGGTATTACCTCAATCGGAAGACTCAGGTTGCTAAAAGAGAGAGCATCAAGACTTTTTGGCGATCAAATGGGCTTTGGGCATCATCACATGGGAACTACTCGTATGTCAGATACTCCAGAGAATGGCGTGGTGGACAAAAACTGTAAAGTGTTTGATGTTGGCAATTTATATGTTGCTGGTTCTAGTGTTTTTCCAACGGGTAGCCACGTACCTCCTACACTGACAATTTCCGCAATGTCTGCACGATTAGCAGAACACCTTAAGAGTGGAGTGTAAAACATGACAAGTAGAAGAAGCTTTCTTAAAACTGTTTTGGCCGCAAGTTCATTATCTGTTACAAAGTGCTTTGGTCTTGAGTCAACCGCAGATAGTGGGAATCTGGACTATCTGACTTCATTATACGAAAGCTGGGCCAACCACTATGAACAAACTCCGGAGAGTTATCTAGCTTCTTTGGGAAATGAGATTAAAGACCCTTCTTTTTACAAAAGTAAAATCAAACATGATTTTTTGACAGATGATGTTTTTGAATTTGACGGTGTGATCTTAAGCAAAACAGAAGCCGCAGGGATATCAACGCTACTAACATTGTAGCTACCCCAACCTTATGAATGCATTGCTTTTACGACTTTATTTTGGGTTGAAAAAGAGTAGTGGTAAAGAAATGAAGCATGAGAAAAAATAAACAATCTCTGTTATTCAAAAAAAATGATAAATACAACACGCTCTGCCCGCTGCTGGAAAAGAGTATGAATATAGTTAATAGGATTTTCTGAAAATGTGCGGGATATTAGGAACGCTAAATTTTACTAATACGGTTGATGAGCAACGACTTGCCTCAATGCGAGACACAATGCCGTATCGTGGTCCAGATAGTAACGGAATTTGGATTTCTAACAATTTGCACTGTGGTCTTGCTCATTTGCGTTTAAGTATATTAGACCCGACGCCCGCTGGCCATCAACCTAGGGTAGAAGAGAATGGTCGTTTCGTTATTTCGTATAACGGCGAAGTGTATAATTACATTGAAATTAGGGCCGAACTTCAGAAAAAAGGTTATACGTTCGAAACGGGCACTGATACTGAAGTTATTTTAAGTGCGTACATTGAATGGGGCGAAGATTGCTTAAATCGCTTCAATGGTATGTTCGCCATTGCTATATACGATAATGAAACCGAAACCCTATTTTTAGCCCGAGACCGTTTGGGCATTAAACCTGTTTATTACTATCAAGATGAGCATGAGCTTATCTTCGCCTCTGAAACCAAAGCAATACTAAAAGGGTTAAGCGCGCTTCCAGACCTTAATGTCGAACTCATCGATGACTACATGAGCTTTGGATACATACCTGGTGAAAAAACCTTGCACAAAGGCATTAACCGACTAATGCCAGGGCACTACGCCATTGTGAAAGGTCGCGAAATGAAAATCACGCAATGGTGGGATTTAACATTTAACAATGACGAAGACAAAGGCTTCGATTATTACTTAAATGAGAGTAAACGGTTACTTGAAAGTGCCATCGATTTGCGGTTAAGAAGTGATGTGCCGCTCGGTATTTTCTTAAGTGGTGGCATTGATTCAAGTGCAGTAGTTGGGCTGCTTGCAGACAAAGTTAAAGAGCCGTTAAAAACGTTTTCGATAGCCTACGATTTTGGTAAGAACTTTGATGAAACACAGTACGCCAGAATGGTGGCAGACAAGTTTGGTACTGATCATCATGAGTTAAAGATTACCCCTCAACAGTTTGCCGACTTTATTCCTGAATATATTCACTTAATGGATGAGCCAGTTACCGAGGCTGCTGCTATTTCCCTGTTTTTTGTTTCAAAACTGGCAAAAGAAAAAGTGACAGTTGCGCTTTCAGGTGAAGGTTCTGACGAAATATTTGCTGGGTACGACCTGTATCAGTATATGAATGTGTTAGAAAAGTACCGCGGTGTTGTTGGTCAAAAAGGCACAGAAATTTTTGCAGGAATGGCCAATAAAGTATTGGGTAAAAGCCACAAAGTATCTAAATACTTAAATATGGCAACGCAACCAATAGAAAAGCGTTACAAAGGTATGTCGACATACCCCGATGCACAAAAAGAGGCTTTGTACCGTCCTGATTTTAAAGTAGAGCTAGAAAAAGCTAAAACAGAAACTGGCCATGGTGCCTTTTCAGCGAAGTTGTTTGATAAAACAAAAGGCAACGACCAACTAAGTAAGATGCTTTATTTCGATACAAAGACGTGGTTAGTAGACGATTTGTTGATTAAAGCTGATCGAATGAGCATGGCTACATCGGTTGAGCTTCGTGTTCCGTTTTTGGACTACAGACTTGTAGAGTTTGCCGCTAGCATTCCTTCTAAACACAAAATCAATAAAGGTGAAGGTAAATATCCATTGAAGAAAATGATGGAAGGTATTTTGCCTAATGACATTATTTACCGTAAGAAAATGGGCTTCCCTACACCGTTAAAGTTAATGTTTCAAAATGAGCTCAGAGAGTATGCAACCAATCTACTATTGGCTGAAGACACTCGAGTTCACAAGTTCTTTAAAAAGGAGCGTATTGCGCAGCTGATCGAGGAACACAACGCTGATAAGTATGACCATCATAAAACCTTGTGGCAATTGGTGGTGTTAGAAGAGTGGTTGAGAAAAAATAGCTAGAATACGATGAATAGAAAAAAAATACTCGCTATCAGTTATTTGTTTCCAAATTCGGAAAAACCTAATCACGGTATATTTGTGTATAACCGCTTAAATGCCATGGCTAAGTATGCCGATGTCACGGTTATTAACCCTATACCTTGGTCACCGTTGCATTCCTTTATTGATAAGTTTAAACACCTAAGGGATATTCCTGCTAAGACCCAGCGCGGTAATCTGACCATATATCACCCCAGATACCTGTCAATTCCAGGATATGCAAAAGGGATTGAAATTCCTACCTATCGCAGCGCAGTGAAAAAGGTGATTAACGACATCGGCTTCGATTTTGATTTGATTGACTTGCATTGGACCTTCCCAGACCTTCCAACAGGTGACTATTTAAGTAACCGTTACGGTGTGCCGTATAGAGTAACACTTAGAGGGATGGAAGCCTTTCATATTCAAGATGGTGACGTACGTCAGGGGTCTGTAGCACAGTATTTAAATAAAGTTGGTAGCATTATTTCGCTCAGTACTGAGATGGCTAATCAAGCAATATCAATGGGGGTAAGCCCGGAAAAGGTCACGGTAATTCGAAATGGCGTAGACACCGAAATGTTTTTCTACAAGCCTATTGAAGAGAGTAGAGCACTTTTAAAGCTGCCGAAAGAGCATAGAATTGTGCTTGGCGTAGGATCGCTTATTCATCGAAAGGGCTTTGATGTTGTCATTAAGGCCATGGCTGAAATTGAATCGAAAGAAAAGCTGTTTCACTTCTACATATTAGGTTCAGAGGGGCCTGAAGGTGATTACAGAAGTGAGTTGAAAAAACTGGTAAGAGAAAAAGAGTTAGAAAATTTCGTGCATTTTGTAGGTGCCGTTCCTAACGAAACACTAGTCGACTGGTATAATGCAGCAGATGTTTTTTGTTTATCAAGTAGAGGGGAGGGGAGCCCCAATGTGCTTACAGAAGCATTGGCTTGTGGTTGTTCTGCGGTAAGTACCAAGGTTGGCAGTGCGCCTGATATTATGGAGAGCGAAAAAGATTTGGGTGTTTTGGTTGACGTTGACGACAGCCACAATATGAGAGATGCCCTATTACAGCTTTTATCTAAAGAAAATGATAGGCAGCAACGTGCTGAAGTATTTGGAAAGTACACGTGGGATTGGTGTGCAAAGCAAACCTTTGATGAGTAAAACGCGAAATGAAAAGTAAAGTTACAGACTCCACAACAAAAATTTCAAAATATATTAAGCCGTTCTATCAGCAAATTAGATATGCCACTAACTCGTCGTCAAGAATCGTCGCGATACTAGGATGTCAAAGGTCAGGCACAACATTACTATCCAGAGTACTCGACTCTTTTACCTACACTCGTACTTTTGGAGAATTTAGTTCGCTATCATCAGAATGCCCGAATAACATAAGATTAAACGCTTTATCAGATGTAAAAGTGACACTAGGTAAAGTCAAAGCTCCTCTAATAGTCATGAAGCCCTTAGTCGAGAGCCAAAATGCCATTAGTCTATTGGACACGCTTGAGAATATTACTGCTGTTTGGTTATATCGGAATTATCTCGATGTGGCACTCTCTGACCTTAAAAAGTTTCCAAATACATCTGGCCGAGGAAATTTGCAACCTATTCTCGATCGTGATGAGAATAATTGGCGCTCACAAAACGTTCCTAAAGAATTAGTTGAAACTGTAAAGGCAGTTTATTCAGATTCACTCACAGAATTGGATTGTGCTTGTCTGTTTTGGTTTGTAAGAAACTCACTATTTTTCTACCAAGGGTTGGAAAGGCGTGACGATGTGGTTCTGTGGAAATATGAAAACCTCATGTTTGAACCAGAGAAACATTTTTCACAGTTATCTGACAAACTAAAAGTAAACCTTTTAGACTATGATTTTTCAAAGACATTTTCAAAAAGTTCCATAAAAAAAGAAAGTGGTACTAAGTTAAATGTTGAGGTGGAGAGGCTTTGTCAAACGTTGATGACTAAACTTGATGCACATTGCGTGCGTTAACTAAGTGCAACCTTTAAGGCTCATTTAAAAAGAAAGTCTTTAGGCTTTTCTCGGTACTTAGCTCCAATTAAAGAAGTACTTAGTTAAGACAAGCTTATAAGAAACAAGTAATATTGGCAGCGTAGATAACACTTGGTTTTTTTTCAATGGAATTGTGCCAGACTTATCTACCACTTTAATTTAGA
This sequence comes from Alteromonas sp. McT4-15, assembly GCF_020515205.1. Classification (NCBI taxonomy): domain Bacteria; kingdom Pseudomonadati; phylum Pseudomonadota; class Gammaproteobacteria; order Alteromonadales; family Alteromonadaceae; genus Alteromonas; species Alteromonas sp. McT4-15. The sequence continues at coordinate 102,220 of NZ_JAJALG010000008.1, read as the reverse complement.
TTTGAGGTTTAGCGAGCAGAATAGCTTGTCTAGCTCTTATATTTTTCCTTCCGTTTTTCACTACAGGTATATCCGTGAGAAGTGCATTTTTGTGGTCTTTTGCATCAAATTATCTTGAAGTCATTATTAGGATTGTTTCTGTAGTTGTTCTTGCACGGTTGCTTACTCCAACAGAAATCGGAACATTTGCAATAGCAGGTGCTATTTTCGCCGTTGCTCAGATGTTTAGAGATATGGGGCTATCAAGCTATTTGATAAAAGAAGAGCATTTAACTGATGAAAAAAAGTCGGGTGCACTTTTTGTTTCATGGTTTATATGTATTTCACTCAGTTTTATAATTTATTGCTCTTCCGATTCGATTGGAAAATATTATTCGAACGCTGAAATTGGCGAAATCCTCAATATTTTTTGTATCAACCTTTTGCTTATCCCTATTGGTATACTTGAACAAAGCCACTTGAGAAGAAAATTAGACTTCAAGCGACTAGCGGGTATAACTGTGTTGAGTCAAAGTGTACACCTAACGATCGCAATATTTTTTGCTTACAAGGAGTGTGGCGCCCTGAGCCTTGCATATGCGTCGCTGGCGGCAACGACAACGACAATTATCATGGTTAAAATTCTAGTGCCTAGTCGCCAACTACATTTGCCAATTATGCGACATGCAAAGCTGGTTTTGCCCTTTGTGTTTCGTGTCGGTGGCGCGAATATATTGAATAGTTCCAATGAGCAAGGGCAACCTATTATTGTTGGTAAATTGCTAAAAGAAGATGCCGTGGCCATCCTGGACAAAGGGCTTGCTGCGATAATGATGCTCGATCAATTTGTGTTTAACGCTATCCAAAGAGTATTAGTTCCATTGTTTTCGGAATTAAAAAGGGAAAGAAAAAATGTTCAAAGTACTTATCTAACAATAGTTTGTGTAGTTACATGTATTGCATGGCCATTTTTAGTTTATCTTGGGTATCATGCAGAAATTGTAGTGCTAGTTCTCTTTGGAAAGCAGTGGATTGGAGCTATAGCTCTTATTCCTTTTCTATGCACAGCTTTTGCAATTGCTACTATAAGCCGTTACGTGAGTGAATTACTAACGAGCACTGGTTTGGAATCACAATTACTTAGAATTAGTATTGTTGTAACTGCAGTGAGGTTAACAACTCTCATATTAGTTGCATCGTTTGGACTCGTTGCAATTGTCATGTCATTGGTTGTGGTTGAGTTGTTTAAGTTTGTAATAACCTCTTTCTACATAAACAAATACTTAAACATAAGCCCTTACGATATTTTAACGGCGTGCAGCAAGAGTTTTATAGTAATGCTTTTTTGCTTAGTGCCCTTGATACCCTTTCATTTATTGAATTGGGATTCAAGCTCATTGATTGTCGTAGTCTTACACTCATTATTAGTATGCGGAGTATGGTTAACTTCCCTTTACCTAACGAAACACCCCTTACTTCAAATGCTCTTGAGCTTAACGGGGAGTCAAAGATTAGTCCCCCGCGACTAGCTAAAAACGGTTATTAAGATACTTTTTGATAATCGTCTTCTTGTCCTCGAAGAGATGGCTAAGCAAAAATATTAAGAAAAAAGAAATACTATAAAACATTATGTGGTAATAAATTGAATCCATAGAGTCTTTAAATGCTACGGCCAAGAATTGAATTATTGGCCTGTGAAATAAATACATGGAAAAAGTAACGCTTCCTAAAAGCCTAATTACTTTAACTGTTCTTTCTGAAGAAAAGTTGAAGAAGGAAGTTAGGTGAGGCGCATAGTATAAGTGAATACTAAATAAGACTGCGTCGAAGTAGTCTCCTGCTAATTCCTCTCGCTCAATAAATGGTAACGAAGTTGGTATGCTTCGCAAATCAGGAGCAAAGGCGATAATAAAGCCAATGGCAACAACACTAATACCCGCTTTTAGCTTACTGCGCGGCGCTTTAAATCTTTGATGCATTTTATAAACGAAATACCCGAAGAGCCACGTAGGAAACAGAATAAGTATTGATGGGCCTGCTAGAATGCAAGCAGTAATTGCTAGCGTCCACTTGTAAGTCTTTTTTACGAAAAACACGATTCCAAAAATAACATAGTAAAATACTTCATAACTTAATGACCAAAATGGCCCGTTGATTCCGGGAGGCTGTTGTAATCCCCAAATATTGTTAAGCATGAAAAAAGATAAAATGTAGTTTTCGAACTGTGACAAGTTTAAATAACTAGCAGTTAACAAGGGGTCAAACTCAGGATTTAAATAGATCCCAGCAAGGTCCAGAACCGCTGTTAACACTAGCGCTGGGAGCAGTATTGAATAAAGTCTTGCAATTCTCGCAAAAGAATAAGACTTTAAATTAGTTTCCTTTCCTTCAACAACAAAAGCTATAACGTAACCTGAAAGTACAAAAAAAACGATTACTGCGGTTTGGGCATAGTCTTTGAATTGCCAAAATAATCCACCTGTCAATGATTGACTAGAGCTGTGGGAGAGGAAAACTACCATGGCTGCAAAAAAGCGAATCACATCCATGTACAGTGAAAAATCTCTACGCACTATTCATCTCCATTACTACTTTCTTGTAAACGTGCTCTAGTTTTATTGCGATTTCACGCCATGAATAGCTCTTAACTGAGTTTCTGAGTTCCGTCGCAATGAAATCTTGCATCAAGAAAGTTCGAGCTTCTTCAATCGCTCTTAAAGGTAACTCGGGGTCAACTTTAAGCAAACAATGCTCTAGTGCTTGACTATCGAGCCCTGTATTTTTGGTCATAATCACGGGAGTTCCAGCTGCCAATGACTCAATAGCGACTAAACCAAATGTTTCACTGTGGCTTAGCAGCATAGTTGCAGTAGCATTTTTATAGAAAGATAGTAACGATTCACTCTGTGGAGGTAAAACGCCTGCATATTTGACATTACTAAAATCAGACATGATCTGATTGTAATAGTTTGTGTCTATTATTTCGCCGGCCAAAACGGCGTCGTAGCCCAGTTCACAGGCTAATTTCACTGCTGTATACTGATTTTTATGCTTATATACCGCACCTGGTATAAAAATGTACCCTTCTTTATTGTTGCTTACTGAAGCCTCAAAGAATTTTGAAGATACGCCGTTAGAGAGAATTGTGCACTTTTTCGGCGATAATTCAAATATTTGCCTAAGGACTTCTTTTTCTTTTTCGCTTTGAACGATTACCTGGTCGGCTTGCTTCACTGCTTTGTGAGTGTACTTAATAGATGAAAAAATATTTTCACCAGCGATGCCGGACAAAAGAAAACTAGTTATCCATTTAAAAAAAAGTATCTTGCCAATCTGTAATTTGGAGTAATTGGGTTGAAATACAGGTGAAAATACTACGGGTATTTTTTGTCTTTTTGCTTCGTTTACCCATACATAATTTGCATGTGCAGCTGCGAAGACATGAATTAGATCAAAGTCGGATAACTGCTCAGTGCGGTCGTCTATTACATCAACCTCTAGTCCCAATAGCCTTAATGCGTTTATGGTTTCGTTAATTTGGACTTGAATACCTCCAACCCGTTGAAAAACTGCGCCATAAGTTACAATTCCGACCTTTAAATTTTCAAGGTTCATGTACCGCCCACGATAATGTTTAGCCAAATTTCAAGTGATTAGTCTATCAATAAAATATGCAATATTGAATCTGAATAGAGTCTTATACTGCCCCGATCTTTTCGTTTATCAAAAGCAACGATAAAAGCGATTGAGACAGCTTAACGAACAGCCTGTGTAGGCTAAGATTTGCGGCTAGTACGTATATAAAACAAAGTTTATGTAAACTTAATGTCGGCGGAGAGTTACTGGCGCCCTCCGCACATTTTCCTGCCCTCTTAGCAAGCTACATATAAAGGAGCTCTATTTTTTTAACAACTAGCGAACTGTTAACTGATACGTTTGAACTAATGTTTATTAAATCCAACCATGTAATGTCTAAATCAGCTAATTCAAACTGACTGTACCCTGTGCCAGGCTCTTGCGCGACTTGATCGAAGCCAGAAACTGTTGTTTGTGATAGTTCAAGCCAAGTGCCCCCTTGAATTTGTCTACCCTCATAATCGAAAGAAATCATTGGTGTAAACACTAATTCTTCGCTACTAAAATTCTTCCAGGTAACTTTTAACTGCGCATTAGCTTCAATATTAATGCCGTCACCTTTTATTCCTTGGTAGTTATACTTTCCGTTATTTCCAATAACTGTGCCCAGCCCCTGTTCGTAAAACCCTGTGTAGTTATCCATAAATACCGAGTTTAGGCTTTCATGAAGTTCGAATTCATTCGAATTTTGTAAAGAAAAGTCTGCCAAAACTACACTTGTTTGAAATGCTTGCGCTTCTATCGCCTTCGTAAAGTTTATTGGCATTTCACAGTAATCAGATTGGTCGAATTGTGCACTTACCAGTTCGATTCTTTCTAACAAAAGTGTTTTGTTGTTAGAGAAGTTGCTGTTTATATTAATGCTGTACGGATTTAATGGTGCAGCTACCATTAGCTCGGAAACGGCAAAATTTCCACTCGTTGCATTCACAATATCTAGCGATACCCACTCATGACTTTCGGCTTGGTTAAAGCGATGTTGTGCTGAAAAAGACAGGCGTGGAGCAAATGAAATAGCGTCTTCGCCAATATTTTTCCAAACAAGTCTTATTTTATCACCTGCATCCAGATAGATGCCTGAACCTGAAATCCCTTGGTAGTTATACTCAGCGTTGGAGCCAACTAAAGTCGTCATTCCACTTTGATATACGCCCGTGTATATGTCATGAAAAACGCTGTCGAAGTAGCTTGATGGTAAATAGGTTTGGCCGAACTCTACTAGCACTTTGCATTGACCAATTCTCAATTGGTCTTCAGTTCGTACATCTATTTCTAGCTCAACATCAGTTGTTTGGCCTACGTTATCAATCGCAGAAAGGATGACGGTGTCGGAGCTTGCTTGTGATGCGACACCAACTAACTTGTTGCCCTCTAACGTTAGGCCATTGGGCAGCCCTATTGCTTGAAGATTGTAGGGGCTTTTACCACCTTCAACCACAATTTCCTGCTCGTAATTATAACCAACAACCGGTTGATTGATTTCAGACGTCTTGATTTGCAATGGGTAATTAACATCTACAATAGTGTAGTCGATAGTCTTAACAAGGTTCTTCTTCGCTACCTGGCCAACCCCTGGAACATCAACAAGCATATTGTCTTCTTCATAATAATTACCTTCAGCGCGCTCTGAAATATCGCGAACGGCGAAGTAGACAGTGCTACCTTCCGATAGGTAAGTAAGGTGCTCATCTCTTAGTTTTAATGATGCCCAAAGTAGATTGTAGCCATTATTAGGTTTGTAGATAACGCCTTCTGCATTTGATTGTCTTCTGTCGAAATTTGTGACAAAAGCTGGTGTGAATGCGCCCTCAAAATTACTATTGTCAATTGGCTCGAAAGAGTACCGTACCTCATACTTTGCTGAGCAATCTAAACAACGATATTTATCTTCAAAAGAAATGTCGAATTCGCTTGAGTCGGGCGAGTAGCCTACCGCAAGTGTTTTGATAGTTTCTTCGTTTTCGTAAGGCTTATAATTTGTGCTTACTTCGTCAATGTAATACACACTGTTTGCTGGTAGATATTTAGAAAAATCAGCTCGAAGGTTAAATGCCGCAATATTGGCAAAATAATCTGTACCGCTGCCTGCATATTCAGACCCGCCTTCAACAAAAGCGTGAAGGTCGTTTTCGCCGCCACTGTTTTTATGTGTCGGGCTTGCATCGAACTGTATTTTAGTCCATCCCCCCATAGGAATATTAGAAGCATGGTGGTAGTAATGAGCACCTTTGCTCGTATCTATAAATGGATAAAACGAGAAGCTTTTGACCGGTGAATTATAGAACTCTGTAGAATACTTATCGATATCTACACTATTTTTAGGCATTAAAACCCACACCGTTAAGCGGTTCTTTCCCGAAAACTGTTCAATCTTACTCGTTGGTGTCGGGCCCTTGTAATACAAGGCAATATCGCCTGGTAGAAGCGACTGTACACCTAAGTCTTCATCAGAGATGAACTCTTTTTTACTTCTAAGCGGTGTACCATCGGATTGTGAGTTACCGTTAGCATCTTTATACATTCCGCCTGTGAGATGAACTCGAAGCGATGTTCCTTCGACAGAAAACTCAGAACTTGAGTCAATATATCCGTATTGAAGCCAACCCATATGATCAGAGTTTCTTTCATTATAATAGGGATAAAACTTGGAACCATCTGCTCGACAAAGCTTAGATTGCGCTTCGCCATTGTATATTTGGCAGGGATTTTCTCCCTTATCCGAATAATACCAATCGTCAAAGCCGCGCTCTAATTCACCGTTCTGGAAATCGAACGACATAAAAACATCTGGTTCTGCATTAATAACGGGTGCTGTACTTACTGTAACAGCGGTAAAAACACTCAATAGGCTCTTCATACAACTACTCCTGAAAGCACCTAACAACAAAGTGATTACAAGTGTAGATATGTACATTTTTTGTTCAAGTTACATTGGGTGTGTGTTTAAGAAACTAGTTATGAGCATTCATTCTTAACCTAAACCAGTGCTATAAGCGCGTTGTGCAATTGTCTTGCTTTGTTCTCTCTACTGTGACCGTCAAGATTTCTTTTTATTTCAGCGGATTGCTGTTCAATGATAGCCAAAAGTGCGACTTTTGATTCTGCTTCAGAATAGCAACTTACTACGCCAGCGTGATTTGCGGCTAAAGTTTGCGTAGCGCTACCTGTAGGAGATTTAACCAAAAGTGGTTTCTGTGTTCTCAAGTATTCGTAAAGTTTTCCAGGTATCTGCTTGTTAAACCTTTCGTCCTGTATAAGTAAAAGTGCACTACACTGCATCATATTAGACAAAGCGTTAATGAAAGGAACGGGAGGAATAAATTTGACAAGGTTTACTATACCTAATTCATTAAGCGTATGATGAAAGTCTTGGCCATCACCAGCGCCTTGAAATATAAGTTCAAAGTTGTCTTCGTTGATCTTTCCTTCACGTTGCAACAATGCAAGAGCACTGAAGATTGGCTTAGGGTCTCTGCCATGAGGATACAATACGCCTGAATAATATAAACTAAACTTGTCAGTTGAAAACGGAGATTCCATAGCGGGTAACTCAGCTAACTTTTTAAAGTTGCTTTCGTCAAAACCATTCTCAATGACCATGCTTTTTTCACTTACTAGGTCACCATATTCTTTGCAATACAAGTCGCGCACTTGTTGCGTGGCAAATGTAAGCGTGCTGGCTTGCTTTAATGTTTGTGAGTCTATTTTTTTATGCTGTTTGTCAAGGCGCTTGCCTGCAGAACCGTTCATGTAATGAAATGGGTCTCTGTAATCTGCAACCCAAGGAATGTTACCTTCAGAAGATAATTTCTGAGCAATATAATGTGTACTGGGTATGGGCGATGACGACCAGATTATATCGGGTTTGTATTGCTTCAACAGCTTTTTGCCTTTCACAAGTGCACATGGGATCCACGTTAACCCCCATCTGTCAGGCATTTCCATTGAAGATAGGTATTTGCCTTTTATTGATAGATGTCGTGGTACATCAAGTGCCATCGCTCGATAAACTAAGTCTTCTTTACCGTCTTGATAGCTATTATCAATGCGTTGATAGGCCTTAGAAGAGGCCGTCAATACAACCACTTTCCATCCCCATTGTTTCAAGTAACGATAGAAGCTTTCTATTCTAGGCACCGACGCACCGTTACTAGGGGGAAACTCAAAGGCTATCATTAAGAGTGTTTTGCCATGATTAGTCACTGAGTTTCTCTCCTGCTATTTTTTTTATTGAAATACAAAACTGATTGAGCTCTTTTCTGTGAGGCATAAATCTGGGAAGTCTTGTTTTAGGGCTGTTTAACGTAATGCCGCCATCATTGGTGGCAAAACCATACGCTACACCGCTTTGCCGCAACATCTCTTCATGTTGTTCGTTAAAATCTCGACCAAACCAACCATTTGGATAGGCGAAACACGTTACATTTTTGGGAAGTAGCTTGTTAAGAAACATCACAGAGAGCTCGATTTCGTTGAAAGCTACATCGTCTGCCTGATAAGCCAAAATACTATGGGTGTGTGTATGGGCGCCAATGCAATGGCCTCTGTTTTGTAAATCAACCAGTTGAGGCGCTGTCATCATGCACCGTGGCGTTTCTGCCTTCCCAAGAGTTTGTTGTAATTCTATTAGGTGGCTGTCTCGTGTGCTATTGGGCAGTACTTTCAACTGACCGACAAGAGATAAGTAAGCGGCGGCTTTTTGCTCTTCTGTATCAAGGTTAAAATGCTTGCCATTAAACACTAAACTCTTTGCTTTAGTGCACTTTACTATTTCCAACAGTTCGTCGTTCCATAGGTAGCCACGTTCAGTACCTTGTGTTGAAACAAAAAAGCTGGCTTTGCCTCCTACAGACTCGATAACAGGTGCTGCTAATTCATAATTATCCTGATACCCGTCATCAAACGTAAGACACAGGGCGTTACTAGGAAGTGTATTATTTTCTAGGCACTGCAATGCATCTTCCAGTGACATCAAGGAAAAGTGCTTACTCAGCTTTCTAATTAATAATTGAAAATTATCAAGGTGCCAATCGTCTGGGCAGAACGCAGTGGCAGTGGGGAGTACTCTGTGAAAATACAACACTGGGAGAGGGGTACTTTTAAGCTTTATCTTATTAACGGCATCCACTGCTTTTAATACAACAGAAAGCATATATTTCCATTCCCGAGTCAATTCTAGTTAGGCAGCTTATGTTATGGTGCTTACCTTCAATCAAATATTGCAACCAGAATACATGGTGAATGAATTGAAGTGAATTGATAAGTGTATAGTTTACGCATTATTGGCTGTAATTATAGCAAAAGGTAGGGCAGAATAATGTGTATTCAAGGATGCGCATAATAAGATAAAAATTAGTAAGGCTTACCAATGAAGAAAGTGCTCACCGTTTTCGGCACAAGACCGGAAGCAATAAAGATGGCTCCGCTAGTCCACGCGCTTGCGAGTGAAAAGAATATTGAATCTAGAGTGTGCGTTACTGCGCAGCATCGTGAGATGCTTGATCAAGTATTAGCATTGTTCGACATTGTGCCAGATTATGACTTAAATGTTATGAAGCCGGGACAAGACCTCTATACAGTCACTACCAGTATTCTAGAGGGAATGAAGCCAGTACTTGAGGACTTTAAACCCGACGTAGTCTTGGTCCACGGTGATACTACAACAACTTTTTCAGCGTCTTTAGCTGCCTTCTATCAACAAATCGATATTGGTCATGTTGAAGCTGGCTTAAGAACTGGTAACTTATATTCACCTTGGCCTGAAGAAGCTAATCGCAAACTCACAGGTAGCTTAACGCGTTACCATTTTGCCCCCACAGCCCTGTCACGCGATAATTTACTCGCAGAAACAGTCAGTGAGGATAACATTGTAGTAACAGGTAACACGGTTATTGATGCATTGTTGTGGGTGCGAGAGAAGTTATCCTCTAACACTGCACTGTCTAATAAGCTAGCGGAACGTTTCGATTTTCTAGATAAAACGAAAAAGCTAATTCTGGTAACGGGTCATCGACGAGAAAGCTTTGGCGGAGGTTTTGAGCGAATCTGTCAAGCACTTAGTCAAATAGCGCAACAGCGAAACGACGTACAAATTGTCTACCCAATGCACCTCAATCCTAATGTTAGAGAGCCGGTAAATCGCCTTCTGTCGTCGCTTGATAATGTATTTTTAATTGAGCCTCAGGATTATCTTCCTTTTGTGTATTTAATGAATGAGAGTCACATAATCATTACTGACTCGGGTGGTGTACAAGAAGAAGCACCATCGCTGGGTAAGCCTGTTTTAGTGATGAGGGATACGACAGAACGTCCCGAAGCAGTTGCTGCAGGTACAGTCAAATTGGTAGGAACAGACATAGAAAAGATAGTCAATGAAACTATTTCATTGCTAGATGACAAAGATAACTATGCCACAATGTCTGCAGCGCATAACCCATACGGTGATGGCAAAGCATGTGAGCGAATCGTATCAACTTTAGTAAGGGACTAAAATAATGGAGTTTAAGAGAGTATCGGTTATTGGCCTAGGATACATCGGGTTACCTACAGCTGCAGTCATTGCTTCAAGAGGTATTGAAGTAATTGGTGTAGAAATTAATCAAAAAGCAGTAGACACCATTAATCGTGGTGATATCCACATTGTTGAACCTGACCTAGACATTGTTGTTCAATCAGTTGTGGCAACTGGTAAGCTTAAAGCTACACTTGAAGTTGAGCCTGCTGAAGCATTTATGATTGCGGTGCCTACACCTTTTAAGAAAGGCAATGCAGATCAAAATAGCCCTGACCTTAGCTATATCGAGAGCGCAGCAAAAGCTATTGCACCTGCCCTGGAAAAGGGAAATTTAGTCATACTTGAATCTACAAGCCCCGTCGGTGCAACTGAAAAGTTAGCGCAGTGGCTGAAAGAAGAACGACCTGATTTATCATTCCCGCAAGATGTGGGTTCACAGGCTGATATCAATATAGCACACTGCCCAGAGCGCGTTTTACCTGGCTATGTATTACAGGAGCTCGTCTCTAACGATCGCGTTATCGGCGGTATTTCTCCTGCGTGTAGTGAAAAAGCGAAGGCGCTTTACAGTACTTTTGTTCGCGGCGAATGTATTGTTACCAATGCAAGAACCGCAGAAATGGCAAAACTTACAGAAAACTCTTTCCGCGATGTCAATATTGCGTTTGCAAATGAGCTTTCCGTGATTTGTGACAAATTGCAGATTAATGTGTGGGAATTAATTAAACTGGCAAACCGTCACCCTCGAGTAAATATTCTCAACCCAGGACCAGGCGTAGGCGGCCACTGTATAGCTGTAGATCCTTGGTTTATTGTAGACAGCTGCCCAGAGGAAGCTAAAATCATCAAGCAAGCACGCTTGGTGAATGATGCAAAACCGCATTATGTTGTTGAGCAGGTACTTTCAGCTGCTGATGAGTTTAAGAAGCCTGTCATTGCTTGTTTGGGTTTAGCTTTCAAAGCTGATATCGATGATCTAAGAGAAAGTCCGGCGCTTCAAATTGTAGAAACACTATGTGCAAACTCTGAAGCATCACTGTTAGCGGTAGAGCCAAACATTCATGAATTGCCCCCGTCATTGGCAGAAAAAGGTGTTGAGCTCGTATCCTTCAGCCAAGCAATTGAGCGCGCCAACGTTATAGTTGTTCTGGTTGACCATAAAGAGTTTAAAGCTGCAGATAAAACAAGTTTAGCGCGCAAAGTTGTTATCGATACGCGTGGCATCATGTAATAGCTAGCCCTTAGGATTGCGCTTTCCATGATCAAATCTGTTGCAACAGTTGTTTGTAGTCTCCTTGCATTTTCATTTAATGCGTCGGCGAATGGTGTGCTCGTAGACGGTAAACCATTCGCTTCATTGAAAAGTGCAATCTCTAGCATAAAAGATGGCAGTCGAATTTATCTAGAGGCTGGCGTGTATACCGAAGGTGCATACATCAAGGCGAGTAATATTGCTATTTTAGGTGAGCCAGGTGTTGTTTTTGACGGCGCATTGGCCGATGGCAAAGCGGCTCTGGTTCTTACCGGGGATAACGTAGAGGTAGAGTCAGTAGAGTGCGCGAATATTTCAGCCCCTGCGGGTAATGGCGCATGTATCCGCTTTGAAGGTGCTAATCTTGTTGCACGTGATATACATGTTCATGATTGTGAGTCGGGCATTATGACCGCCAGTGATGCCGGAAAAGTCGAGGTGTCATATTCTCGGTTTGAAAGGCTTGGCAACCGCAATGGTTACGCTCATGCGTTGTATGTCAAAGCTGATGAATTGCATTTTCGCTACTCTTCCATTTTGAGTACCAAAATGCAGGGGTCGGGAATTAAGTCTCGCTCAAAAAAGGTTGTTGTTGAAAATAGTATAATTGCTGCTCTTGATGGGGTAGATAGCCGTTTAATTGATATGGCAAATTACGGCGAGCTAATAGTTCGCGACAGTATACTTCAGCAGGGTAACAACTCTTCCAATAGCCAACTCATTGCCTATGGGTTGGAAAAGAAAATCAAACAAGAGTTTGAGATTAATAAAATAGTAATTAAAGATAACTTGATTTTCTTTGACCGCAGACAAGCAAATGTATTGGTGCGAAGTCGTTTGGAAGATGAGCGTATTATAAGTGGTAACGTATTTGTTGGGGATTTTAATAACCCAAACGAGTTTGTTGAAGGCAATTTGTGGTATATGTCTAGAGCAAAAGCACACGTTACATCAGCGCCCTATTTACCTCAAATCCATGAAAAACAAATTGTAATGGACAGAATAAGAATTATTGGTGAAGCACAAAATGATTGATGGAAATAACGCATCTTATGTTGTGAGCGAATTTTCAGACAGTGATGCAGCGGCGTGGGATAGCTACGTTGATAGACATCCAGAAGGGACGCTTTATCACAAAGCCGATTGGGCTGGACTTATTCGAAAGACTTTAGGTCAAACTCCTCGTTACCTAAAGGCACAAGACTCTAGTGGGAAAATTGTAGGTGTTTTGCCTCTCGTCAATTTAAAGAGTTTAGTGTTCGGGAACTTTTTGGTGTCTATGCCGTATTTTAATTACGGAGGCGTTTTAGCTGATAGCGAAGAGATAGCCTCGGCGCTGGTTAACGCGTCGACAGACATTGCAGATAAACTGAACGTGTCGCATGTTCAGTATCGTTGCTCTTCTGAGTGTATGCCAGAGACATTCCCAGTTGCTACGCACAAAGTTAATATGATTTTAGATTTACCAGAGTCACAAGATGCGCTAGGTAAATCGATTGGTTCGAAACGTCGCTCTCAAATTAAACGGCCAATTCGAGAAGGTGTAAGCCACAAAATTGGTGGGAAAGAATTAGTTGATGATTTTTACGAAGTGTTCTGCATCAACATGCGAGACTTAGGTACACCTGTTTACAGTAAAAAATTGTTCGAGAGCATATTTGAAATATTTCCTGAAAACACAAAAATCTGTGTTGTGTATTGGGAAGGAAAGCCAGTATCTACAGGCTTTTTAATGCATTATAAAGATCGATTAGAAATTCCGTGGGCAAGTACTGTGCGCTATGCCAACAGAATTTCAGTAAACATGTATTTGTATTGGCAAATTCTTTCTTATGCCATTGAAACTGGCTTTAAGCAGTTTGATTTTGGGCGCTCGACAGTTGATGCGGGTACCTACAAGTTTAAAAAGCAGTGGGGGGCACAGCCACAGCAATGTTATTGGTACCACTATGTACCAAAAGGGAAAGATCTTCCCGACTTGTCTCCTGATAACGAAAGTTTTGGTTTGGCAATAAAAGTATGGCAAAAGCTGCCAATACCAATTACCAAAATAATCGGGCCACATATTGTAAAGGCTATTCCTTAGAGAATAGCCTTTTTTTTATTCCTCTTAACCAATGCTCAAGTTTCGTCTTTAAAGAAGGGCGTTGGAAGAATAAGTAGCTGAACTGAAGTGTGTTGTCAGTAAATGAACGCTTGTAGCGGTAATCTCCCGCCAAAAAATCGTAATGCTTTAAGCCCTGTTGGGAGCACCACTGAATCACAAAGTGATGAAGACTGAGGCCATATTTTATTTTGTTATTGGTACTATTCTCGTTGGCTGATAAGTAGTAATAAAACGTATCCTTGTGCACAAATCCAATCAGCACTGCGACAACATTGTTTGCATCTGACAATTCGGCACTAATCAGTTCAGTATTGTCGTTGTATTTTGCTAGTAATTCGATGTGACTGACGAAAGCGTCGGTGCAAAATCCGCTTTCTTCTTGCCACGTGTTTTCATGCATTGGCTGCAATTTAGTAAGTGCAGACAAATAATCCTCAGTATCTCTGGAAACGGTAAAAGCGATACCCATCTGCTCAATTAATTTACTACTTCTTCTAATTTGAGAGCGTGCTTGTGCACTTTTGTACTTGGTATCGCCGTCAGCACTTATTGGCAGCTTGTATCCAACTGAATGAAGGTAGTCTCTTACCCAGAAACCTTTGAGAATTGCACTTGTTTCATCGCACACGCCTTTTTCGCTAACACCTAAAATAAACTCGTCAACATCAGGGAAATGAGAGATGACAAAAGACCACATTGCCGCGCGAATAGCCCTTGGGGCACGCGCATCAAGCACAAAATCGTTGTACTCTATCCAACTCTTATCCAGTGCGTCATCACCAGTTTTGTGAAGATACAATTGTGTATAGCGAAATAGAATATTTCGGGTTTCTTGTGTTTTAACAAAAAGGCCTAGACCAACTGTTTCATCGCAATGCACAGCCTCGGTGAGGTAGAGTGTATAGCCACTATCCAATGCATTGTGAGCAAAACTGGCTATCCAACGCCAACTCAAGAAGAATGCACAATCAGCACGATTAAAAAGAGTGGTCCACTTATTTTCTAAAAGGAGAAGTTGTGCCGTGGAATTTACTTTATGAGACTTAACGATAATCTCGGACGATGGGATGGTTTCACTCAAAACAATGTTTTTCTTCTGTTAAATCGAATATAGTATTCCAGCATCATATTAACCTCAGTATGGAAAATGAGAATCGGTGAGTCAATGAAAAAGAAGGTAGTGCATCTTGTTTACAGTATGGGGTGCGGAGGGTTAGAGAAAGTAATTGTAAATCTCATCAATGGCTCGTACGACGATGTTGAACACATCATTATCTCGTTAATTCCTGAGTTCGAAATGACGGCAGGTATCATTCCCGACGTCGAAATATTTTGTTTAGACAAAAAGCCAGGCAAAGATATAGGCTGTCATTATCGCTTATATAAGTTGTTGAAGAAGATTTCCCCTGATGCAATTAATACCTACAACTTCGGAACTATTGAGTATCACGTCACTGCATTTCTTGCTGGCGTAAAAACGCGCGTTCACAGTGATCACGGACATGGCGGCGATGCCCAAGACGGTTTAAACAAAAAGAATAACTTTATTCGTAAAGTGTCATCATTGTTTATCAATGACTACGTTGTAGTTTCTCAAGACCTAATGGATTGGGTAACTAAGGTGGTTGGTGTAAAGCCAAATCGTTTACATCTTATCCAAAATGGCGTTGAAGTACCTGACTCGCTTTCAAATATAAAAACAACGGCACCCACATCACCTATTATTTGTACTGTAGGGAGGCTTGACCCTGTTAAAAATCAAACGCTGCTCCTCAATGCGTTTAAAATTGTGCACGATAGATGTGCTAATGCAAGATTGAAGATAGTAGGGGATGGTCCTGAACGCGAAAATCTTGAGCGCGAGGCTGCGCAGCTAGAGGTTGCACAATTTGTAGATTTTATGGGTTATCGTGAGGATGTGCGAGAGCAGCTTATAACGAGCGACGTTTTTGTACTGTCCTCACATTATGAGGCCATGCCCATGACTATTTTGGAGGCGATGGCGGTAGGCTGCCCTGTTGTAACAACGGATGTCGGGGGAATAAGGCATTTTGTTGACGACACTTACGTTGCATATTCATCGCCCGGCAAGGCAGAGGAGTTAGCAGATCATTTGTTACGCTCCTTACAATATTTGCCTGAACAACAAGAAAAAATAAAAAAGTCATTCGAACTTGTTAAGAGCAGTTACTCGCTACAAGCCATGTCTGCTCGCTATACATCAATTTACTACAATAAGAATTAGGAATTTAAACATGTCACCTTTCAGACTTAGCGTTCTCTCAGCTGTTGTTGCTGGTACTTTATCTATCAGCGGATGTTCAAGTGAAACATCTGAAGAACAGTTGAAACAAGCTCAACAGGCTATCGAGCAAGGGGAATATAAAAAAGCAGAACTCATTGCCAAGAATGTACTGCTGGATAGCGGAACATCCAGTGCTGCAAGCCTGCAACTTGGTACTGCTTATTATTTCCAAGGTGAGTTTGAAAGTGCGCTTAAAGAGTTTGAAAAGCTAAAAAATGCAGATGATATTGACGCTACAACAGTTAGATACTGGCTTCAGTCTTTGCTGTTTACTGACAGCCTTCAACAGATAAATAATGTACTGTCTTCACATGAGAGCAAGTTACCGAAAGATCTTGCGTACTATTATGCTAGCAAAGCAGGGCGCGATGCTGATATGCCCGAATCCACTCCCGATTCTAAGGGTTTTTTCAAAGTCGCTGAATGTATATCTGCGGCAAAGCGCGGTGCCACTACAACTGTTGATTGTATAGAAAGTGCAAAGGACGGTGACGACAACGAATATTTCTATGAACTAGCGACATACTCTATGTATGAAGGTAGACACGAGGTCTTTCTCGATGCTGTTGCTAAGCTAGCGAGCGCGTTTGGGCAGTCTGCAATGTTTCAAATATTAAACGCGGACGCTTTAGTAAGAAACAAGCAATTTGAAAAAGCAGAATCTAAAATCACGCCACTACTAAAAAAATATCCAGACCAAGGTTTCCTAAACTACCTCAAGTCGGTTGTTAGTTTTGAAAAACAGGATTTTGAAAGTAGTAAATCGTTTGCCGAGAAAGCAATACAAAACGGTGTTGATAATGCTAGAACGCGTTTG
This sequence comes from Alteromonas sp. McT4-15, assembly GCF_020515205.1. Taxonomy (NCBI): domain Bacteria; kingdom Pseudomonadati; phylum Pseudomonadota; class Gammaproteobacteria; order Alteromonadales; family Alteromonadaceae; genus Alteromonas; species Alteromonas sp. McT4-15. Next base: position 85,610 of record NZ_JAJALG010000008.1, on the reverse strand, counting down.
ATAGCTGCAATTAGCGCTTACAACCTTGAAGCGTTTGAGCAGGCACACAATCACTTTGAATCGATTGCTGGAGTGTTAAGCAAAGATTCTCCAGAGTATCGTATTTATTCATCGACGCTGCTTGCCCTGGGGTATAAGGAAAAAGCGATTTCAGCGTTAGAAGAAATGAATAACGTTTCCCTCAGTGACTTGCCGCTCTACACATCTGCAGCAAAGGCGTTATCTAGCACTAATAAATCAGATGAGGCACTTTCAGTGCTAAAACGCTTTGACAACTTAGTTGAGGGTGAAACTGACACTTTTGTTGAGCTCAATATTAATAAACTTGCTCTAGATGATTTGAATGCACTAGCTAACTTAGAATCTCTCGATGAAGCGCAATCTTCTGATTCAGTAAAAACGGCATTGGCTTCTTTTTACCTATCTCGCAATGAATTTGATAAAGCTGCGAAAATTGCAGATGACTTTGCGCAGTCTGAAGAAACCCTTTATACCGCCAAAGTGATCGAAGCATTTATTGCGTTAAAGCAAGAAGCTCCAGATGTATCTGAAAAATTCAATTTGTTGTTTGAGCTTGACGAAAATTCGCTTCCAGCCTTGTTCTATTTTATTAATGAGAATATTGAGGCGGAACAGTATGAACAGGCACTTGCGTTTTCTGAGCGTCTGCAAAATCAAATACCAGGCTCAGTAATTGCGGTGACCACACATATAAAAGTGCTGTCTTCTATGGAAAGAGACGAAGAATTGCTTACGTTTCTAAAGCGCACTTATGAGCAAGAAGAGCAAAATGTAAACATAGCTTCATTATATGCATCAGAACTGTTCAATCAGGGGCAAGCGTCTGAAGCAAAACGCGTGCTGTCTGATTTTTCGGTGGATAGTGCTGCAAAACCTATATTTTGGTTAACGTTGATTAAGGCTGAGTCTGTACTAGGTAATGATGAAGCTGCAAAAAAACTCGCAAAAAAATGGGTGACAATTGTTCCTGATTACAAGCCAGCTGTGTTACTGGCTTCAAATTTGTTCGAGGCAGATGGCGATTACGCCGAGTCAGTACGTATTCTAAGAAAAGCACAGTTAGCATTTCCAAATGATAACGATATCAAACTGCTACTAGCGTCGACCTTATTGAGCACCAATGACATTCGCGGTGCTAGAAAAATCGTAAATAGCACGCCTTCATTAGCACAAGCTGGATTGCCATATAACCTCATTGCTGGACGCCTCGCGCTAGCTGATGAGAATTTTGATGAAGCTCAAGAGAAATTAGAATCGTATTATAACGAATACAAGACATATGACTCGCTAATGTTGTTGCTTCAGGCGTATCGCGGCCAAAAAGCGATAGAGAAGGCAACTCAAGCTTGTGAAGATTACATAAATACAAATGGTGTTGATCCACGTGTTTCTCTATATGTTGCAGAGCTTTATATAAAAACAGATCATGACAAAGCAATCATGCATTATGAAAGACTGTTAAGAAATGGCGCTGAAAGTGCGATGGTGCTTAATAATCTAGCGTGGTTGCATCATGTTAATTCAAGAAATGATAAGGCACTAGAATACGCTGAGCGAGCAGTAAAAATAGAAGGGGATAACCCTGATTACCTCGATACCCTAGGTATGATTTACCTAAGGTTAGATAGCGTGGTTGAGGCTGAAGCTATCTTGAATAAGGCACACAACTTGGCTACAACCAACCTTTCTATATTGTTGCATTATGCCGAAGCGTTGGTTTCAGCTGGTAAAATGGGCCGTGCTGAGAATATGTTGTCTCCACTTACTGGACGTTCAGCTGAGTTGGATAAGGAAATTAATCGCATTCTAAATAGCAAGCCTGTTTAAACTGTCTGGTTTTTTTACATTGATAAAATGGGTTTTTGGAAAATTGTTTAAAATCAATGGCATAAAAGTTGGCACACTGGTTGCTTTACTAATATCGATAGAATGAAACCATTTTCTTTTAATGAGGACGTTATGAAAAAATTATTATTAGCAACCGCAATGTTAGCAGCAAGCTCTGCAGCGAACGCTGGTGTAGTAAGTGCAGCTGGTGGTGTGTCTTGGGAAGTAGATGGTGGACTTCCAAACTTTAGCGCTACTATCGATTTCACACAGTGGTGGACAGTTACTAACACTACTGGTGTTGCTGACCTAAATACTGCTGTTTCAGCTGAAACAATTTCTCCAACTCTTTCAAGCATTTCTAATGCTTACGCAGGTGGTGATGCACCAGAGCTAGTTGGTGCTGGTAAATTCAACCTAGGTAATGGTCTAGGTGAGCCAAACTGTAACGGTTGTGAGCTTACATTCAGCTTTGGTGGTCTATTCTTTGACCCTCAAAATGCGAATGCGCCAATCGACTCTACTGACGGCTGGTTAAACATCTATGTTGATTACGATCAAGTAGGTGGTGCATTTGACGAAGCGCAAATGGATAACTTCGCTGACGCGACTGACCACGCTGCTCGTGCAGTTGATGGCGACCTATGGTTAAGCCTAAACCTACGTGACTTCCAATACTATGCAGACCCTGCGTATGCAAACATTGGTGAGCCACTAATCTCTGGTACAACATTGTTCTACGGTGAAGTAATTGGCGGTATCGCTGAGTCTAACTTCATCTCTGACTTCTTCGCTGGTGCGTATGAAGCTGATGCATTTGGTCTAGCGTCTACTTTCGACGATAACAGCCGTGCTCCTGCTTCACCTGCTGACCTAAACATTTCTGAGTACAGCGTACGTGGTTCTGGTAACGTTGAAGCTGCTACAGTATCTGCTCCTTCTACTATTGCTATGTTTGGTCTAGCGCTAGTTGGTCTAGGTGCAATGACTCGTCGTCGTAAAGCATAATCAACGACTTGTCACGCGAAAGCGTAGCACACTAAATATTAAAGCCCAGCAGTAGCTGGGCTTTTTTGTGTCTGTTGATTACTGGAATTAATTTACAAGAATTAAAAGCAATAAAAAACACGGCATTGCCGTGTTTTTTAATAGGTATTATTTGGATAAGTTAAGAGTCAATGTTTTTGATTTAACCCTTTCCGTATATCAGCAAGCATTTTGGCAAAGCTAGGTGAAAGACTAGTTTCTAAAAGTTTTTGATTTATGTAATAAGGGGCGCGCTTTCCGTGATAGTCAATCACAGGGCCAATCTGCTGAAACTTAATACCCACAAAGCCCATGCTTCTCGCTAATCTAGGCTCCATCATTACATAAGCATGTTTAATATTATTCTCTATCGTTAAGCCAGCAGCTGCAAAATACAACCCGACAGCAATAAACGGAAAGCAGCGCAACTCAGTTTCTGAATAGGTTTGTTGGTTAATGATACCAACCGCTGCACCGTCATGGTTATCCATTTGACGGCGTCTAAACTGCTTGGGTACTGCCAACCTTGATACCTCACACACATCTTCTCTGGCGAAATTCGCTGGATTCAGTTTGTCGTCGGTAATTGAATTTAAACAGTACTTTTCTATAGGCAACTGTTGATGGGGTTCAGTAGGTCGAACTATTCTCACTGTGCCCGCATAGTTTTTTGAGCTTACGTGCTGAATTAAGCAGTGTAGTGAGAAGGAGTCAAACTCATCGAGTTCTAATCCGTCATCTTTTATTGGCTCAAACCCAAGCTCTTCACAGTAAACGTTATGTCTAATCTTGAATACTTCTTTACGAAGCTCTTCTTCAAGCGCAACACAGGGCGTGAGGTAGGTCGAGAAATGCGTTGAGATATAGCTAGCTTCTTTAAGCTTGCTGTAACCAGACAACAACTTGCCCAACTTGTTATTTTTACCCACAAGTTGAGTGACTCTATCGAGTACGCTTTTCTGTTTCTGGTTACTCATACACAATCATTTTTATTTTTAACGTTTTCTAAGCTTAGCAGATTATCTTTACAATGCGGAACCAATAATTCGTTATAAGTCACACTTTATTCTATTCACTACTTTCGTATAACTCACTAATTTAGCAGTTTATATTTAACTCTCGCCAAAAGTTCGTATAACCCCCTCCTCGCATTTTGAAGTGAGTCTTCTGAAGGCCATGTGATGAAAAATGTTGTGTCGCCATTGTGATGGTAATCAACCGGAAAGTACGTTACTGAATTTGCAGTCGATCCAAGTTCCAGTTTAATTCGAGCGATATGACTAGCTGACGAAACAACCCAGATGTTCTTATCAGTAATGTATGGTTTTACTGAAACAATTTCCTCATGAGTGTTTGTTCCTTGACGTGTAAGAATAAGTTCAGATGCATTTATGTTTAACGATTGAAAAAAATCTGCGGCTTTGTCGCTGAAGTTGACTTTCTCGTCGTCTAAGAAATAGCCGCCGCTGATTATTATTGGCGCCTTTGTTAAGAAGTGAAGTCTCGCTGCTTCTACATTCCTTTGCAATGAGCACTCTTGCCACCGGCTTATTTCTGGTAGAGCGCCTTCGGTATTGTAATAGCAAGCAAGAACAAAAATGTAGTCAGGACTATCAAGAGAGGTATCGTCGTGAGTGGGCAATCGATACTCCACTTTGCTTAGCAGTAACTTACTAGCGTAGGGTTGCGACCAAAGTAACAACCACGCTACTGCAAATATACTCACACAGTAACAGCCCCGTTCACGCTTCATTATTTTTAATAGCAGCGCTAAGAGCATTAGTAAGAATGAAAACTTTAGTGGTGATACCAACTCAACCACTATAAGCTTAAGTAATTCCATGTTTAATTTAACTTTAAAAGGAGTATGTATGGCAAAGACTACGATATTTACTCGTCGCCTGCTAACTTCATTTGTATTCAGCTTTATGCTTTTTAGCGCTAAAGCGTTTGCGGTGTTTCCTGAGGTAGTGAAAGAAGTCACGCCGTCCGTAGTTGCCATTGGGCTTTATACACCGCTTGAAGCGAACGGCAATCAGGTTTTAGGGACGGGATTTGTAGTTGCTGATGGCAAACATGTTATTACGAATTATCACGTTGTATCAAAGATCCTCGACCCAACAATTGTGCAGTATTTTGTCGTTATTTCGGGGGAGGGCAGAGACGTTAAAACCTATAAAGCTGAGGTGTTGGGTATCGACCCTGTGCACGACCTCGCCGTATTAAAGTTCGAAGGTAAATTGAAACCAGTCAATCTAGCAGAGGGCGCTTTGCTGCCCCCGGGGACTGATGTTGCCTTCACTGGGTTCCCAATAGGTGCTGCGATAGGGCTATATCCTGCTACCCACAAAGGAATGATCTCGGCTATCACACCAGACGCAATACCTGCGCAAAATGCAGATCAGTTAACAGTTAGTATGCTCAAGCGCTTAAAGCAACCTGAATTAGTGTATCAGCTCGATGCCACTGCGTATCCAGGGAACTCTGGAAGCCCAGTTTATGATGTCAAAACAGGACACGCGGTTGGCGTGATTAACAAGGTATTTGTCAGTCAAGGTAAAGAGTCGGCATTGTCAGCGCCAAGCGGTATTAGCTACGCAATCCCAATTACTCATGCATTGTCATTACTGAAGCAGCACGGCTTATAGACTTGTTCCTATGTGTGGCCATTCATAAAATGTAAATTACTGCGGTTTATAAGGGTTATACCTATCTGGGCTTATTATGCCGTTGGGATCGAGTGCGGCAGCTATTTTTCCCGCTGCCTTCCAGTAGGTACTCGTAGCATTCAGGCTCTTTTGCTGCTCTATGTTTAATCGATAGGGAATAAACCCACGCTTCAAACCTTCACAGACCAGTTCGTTTAAACACGCTTGCGCGTCTTTAATCGCTTGAGGGTTTTCGCGATCAAATACAATGGGTATTGTGCTATCCGTTGATATACCACTTAAATTAGTAAAGGTAATCATTGGTTCGATATTGTATTTGGGCGTTATGCGCCTAATCATTTCGATGAACTTAGACATATCTGGAGCTTTGGCGGGGACTAATGGCGCGTACCATAATAAGCCGCAGCTATCTTTTGCTGGGTGTAATAGCTTAGATTGAACGCCAGGTTTTACTCGTGGATTACGCCAATACGCTAGAGGTAGAGCGACTTCACTAGGCTTGCCGCGCATTACTTCCATTCCCTTTTCAAGCTTTTCTAGTTGTATTCTTGCGTTATCTAGTGCACTTAATGGCAGCAACTTGGTTACCAGTTGCCCTATTTTTACTAGCAAGCTACTTGAAAATAATATTTGGTTTGCCTTTCCTTTTGCAATTTTACGAATGTCGCGCTTGGCAGCTTTCGCTACATTATTTGTGCCATAAATAGTACCCACTACGGTCCATTCTGGCACGTCGTATTGCTTTGCAATTGCTTCAACTTGGTGCTCAGTCATAACCGAGTGGCTTTGGGCTCCTTGAGGGTTCTCCGCGACCATCGAACATATTCTGCGTTTATCCATTAAATTGATTGAGCCAACAACGCCTTCCAAGTTGTTGAATATTTCTTTCACTACGCTATAAGCTGTTTCAAAGCTGTCCTTCTCATAAAAGCGCATGTAAAACGAATCGAAAGCGGGTTTTATCCTAGCAAGTGCTATTGTCATTTCAGTAACAATCATATTGCCTGACTGCGTGAAAATACCATCTAGGTAAGGCCCGTGTTTCCACTTGAAGGTTTTATCGACATAGCAGTTGGTTTCATCACCACCCGCTTCATCACTCATCACCTTTAACGACGATTCGTAAAAGCTGCCGTCTGCCAGGTAGCCTTTCAAATTCGTAACGGCGGTAAAATGATCTGCAGTTGGAGTTATTCCATAGCCACGTTCAAGGGCATTACTTACTATACCTGCGCTGGGCCCTGCGCCCGTAACGGGCACCATAAATGGTGCGCTTTGTTCAGTTAAAAAATCAAATAGTTGTTGCTGAGTGACACCTGGTTCAAGTGTGACAATGCCGTTTTCACTATCGAAATACGTAATATCGTTTAGCTTTGAGAGGTCGAGTAATACCACTGTAGCGCTTTGATTACTCGGTAACCCAGACCCATACCCCCAATTCTTGCCGGTGCCTACAGGGTATATGCTAAACGCAGGTACATCATATACGTCGGGGGAGTTTGCGATATGAAGAATTTTTTGTATTGCCTGTTTATCGGATGGCGTAGCGATAATGGATATAGTTGATTCGAATCCTTCTGTGTTGAGCAACTTATTATCTCTAGCGCTTTCAGAGGCAGTAATTTCACAAATATCAGCCAATTCGCGAGAGAGAATGTCGATCAAAGGATTCATATATATACCTTAAATACTGGTTTGTTATGGCAGAGTATAGTTAGAAGCGCAGATTAACAATACGAAATCAATGTTAAAGCGTATCTACCCGTCAAATACTTCTGTATCGAGGTTGTCGAAATTTTCATATAGCTTATAATCTGAAAGTAGCAGTATATTTTACTGTTAGTATTTTTTACAGTTTTCAACTGGCGCGAATTAAACTTCAATCAAATCAATGTTTTATTTCTTGGCTTGATTTTTGCAAAGTATGCAATCGTAGTTGAGTTAAGTCTTTGAGGATGTGGTTAGAATGGACAATATGAATAAAAACGATGAAGCGAAAAGAAGCTCTCGTCGTAAGTTTTTAAAGAGAACATCTGCTGGCGCAATCCTAGCGTCACTTCCTGCTGCATCAGTGTGGGGGCAGGACTCTCTTATTGCTGGTTCCATCGCCGCATCAGGTCACGGTTCTGATTATGCTGGAACAACTCCGATTGCTCTACTTTCACCTGGAAAGTGGAAGAACTGGACGAGTCATTGGGGCGCAGTTTCAATCAATGCAAAGTACTCTCAATACACGGGTAACAAACCATTTGGTTATGGTAATGCCGGTATCATGAAGCATAAAAATGGCGATATTCTTACGAATTCTGAAATGTTAGATGTCACGCTTTATGAAGTAATAAAAAATGTTGGTGGTGGCGACGGCAATATTAAAGGCAAGCGTTCTGGGCCTAGTAATATCAATTGTTACATTGCAGAGATGATCCTTAATGCTGCAAACCACGGCCAGACTATTGGTGGTGAAACTATTCATTTTCCAATTCTAAAGACATTTAATTCTAGTCTCGGCGGGTCGAGCAATCCGGGTCTGTTCGCTGATGAGTACGAGTTTGCAAGATATTTGCACAATAACGCTAGTGGCAATGAGAAAGCTGTAGCAGAAGAGTTAGCTACATTCTTAGTGGACCATCATGTGTAATGGTCTGCATTTGTACTTTGAAAAAGGCGTGATTTATCACGCCTTTTCTGATCATAGTGGAATGACGATTTATTCTACATTTAGTAATGAAGTTTTCGTTGCAACAGTGGGTCCTCAAAGTTTAATAAACGCATTTGAGGCGAATGAAAATGTGGACGAGAATGCTGAGCAAGTCAGAAAGGCGCTCGTCAAAAAAGGATTTATTAAAGCAGAATGGCATTAAGTAGTTTTTTGCTGGATACCCATCCATTTTCCTTTGCAATAAAAACAGACATACCGCAAGTGGCCGACAGCATTGAAATGCTTTATGGCGACGTTTTGCGAGATGACTCAACGCTGACGCTGCCCACCTATGATGTAGAAATTAAACATGCCAGCCTGCTCCGGCGCTTGCTAAAACCACAAACACAATTTTTCTGTGACCAGCGAGAACCGTTTTTACCCATGCCATCTGATAAATCGCTCGCCATGTTCGAGTGGGGACTCAATTGGATAGTAAGTGCTCACGAGTTTAGGCATGTAATTTTACACTCCGCAGTGCTGGCAAAAAATAACAAAGCGATATTATTTCCTGCACCACCTGGTTCTGGTAAAAGTACACTCACTAGTTGGCTCAGTCACAATGGCTGGCGTCTGCTTTCCGATGAAATGGCTCTAATGACACCTAATACCACTGAGGTAACGCCATTTGTACGGCCCATTTGCCTAAAAAATAATGCGATTAATTTAGCCAATTCATGGTTTCCTTCGGGGCGCTTTTCTCATATATCACCTAATACCCACAAAGGCGATGTCGTTCATTTATCTCCACCAACAGCTTCTTGGGACGCGCGTCGGGAAAAGGCTGAAGTAGTTGCGATTGTCTATCCTCAGTACTCAGCTGATACGTATTGTGATATTTATGAATTAAGTAAAGCAGAGGCTTTTTCAACGCTTACTACTAATGCCTTTAATTATGGTGTTTTGGGCGGTTTGGGCTTTTCTACGCTAACTAACTTAGTCGAGAAAAGTAAGACCTTTGAAGTTAGATATAATAATTTGGAAGAGCTCCAGAGTTTCTTGGAAAATGATGTCCTCTCATAAACAGACGATCACAGAACAAGCATTTATTGATGCGGTATTAAACCCAGCTTCTTGCCTTGATAAAAGCGACGCTTGGTGGTCTAGCTTCATTAAAATTTTGCGATTTGAGCGCTTGTTAGCACTGTTCGCATTTAAAAGTGAAGAGCATGGTTTATTAGACACGTTTCCCAGTGTCGTAAGAGGGCATTTAGAGAATGCGCGAATAATGGCAAATCGCCAAGCCGACCATTTGAAGTATGAGGTTTCACTATTGTCGAGCTCAATTCAAGCGGTTACACCACAATGCCTTTATCTAAAGGGCGCTGCTTATTGCTTAGCAGATTTGTCAGTGGCAAAGGGACGATTGTTTTCAGATATTGACGTTCTGGTACCTAAAAACTGCTTGGAGAAAGTGGAAAAGAGCCTTTTATTCAAAGGTTGGATGAGTAAACCTATTAATGACTATGACGAGCGCTATTATCGAGAGTGGGCACATGAGATCCCTCCATTGGTGCAATCTAGGCGAGGGACGGTGGTGGATATCCATCATAATTTGGTACCGCCCATTTCAGGGAAAGCGCCCGACATTAATGCGTTTCTTGCACAAACAATGGAAGTCAATGGCGTTACAGTACTAAAGCCGCATGCAATGCTTGTGCACTCGTGTATCCATTTAATATTTAACGAGACGTTCAAACAGGCGCATCGCGATCTTTATGACATAGCGTCTCTAATTGCAGACTTTGGCAACGATGATTTTTGGGACGAAGCTATTGGTTTAGCGAAAGAAACCGGTTTTTACCGCGAGTTATTTTTGGCTTGCCGATACAGTAGCAAGAAGCTAGGTTTCCCACTGCCCAGCAAGCTGACGCAAGATATACCTTACACAGCTCATAAGCTTTTCGTGTTGGATAGCTTTATGAACAAAGCATTGTCGCCTCATCATCCATTGTGTGACGTAAAAGGCAGGAATATTGCTAGCTTTATGGCTTGGGTCAGGGGACACTGGTGCAAAATGCCATTGATGCTGCTGATTTATCATCTTTCTGTTAAGTCGATCAGAGCACTTATAGAGCAAATTTTTGGAAAGCACGTCTTCGAAACTGAAGGGACATCTAAATAGCTCACGCTAATATTTTTGGGAGAGAAAAGTGAAAATCTTAGTCACCGGCGCTGCCGGGTTTATTGGGGCAGCAGTATCACAATACCTTATTAATAGAGGTGACGAAGTAGTCGGTATTGATAACATAAACGACTATTACGATGTGAACTTAAAACACGCGCGCTTGGCCCAATTGAAGGCTTCTGATGCCTCTAGCTTGTTTTCATTTGTTGAAATGGGCGTTGAAGAGCGTGAAAAAATGTCTTCGCTGTTTGAAGCGCACAAATTTGATAGAGTTGTACACCTTGCCGCACAAGCTGGTGTTCGCTATTCACTTGAAAACCCAAGCGCTTACATAGATTCAAACATTGTGGGCTTCGGTAATATTTTAGAAGGTTGTCGTCACAATAACGTTGAGCACTTGGTGTATGCCTCTTCAAGTTCGGTGTATGGCGCCAATGAGACTATGCCGTTTTCGGAACAGCACAATGTAGATCATCAGGTTAGTCTTTATGCAGCATCTAAGAAAGCTAACGAATTAATGGCGCATACTTATAGCCATCTTTACAACTTGCCAACTACAGGATTGCGCTTTTTCACCGTGTATGGCCCATGGGGCCGCCCTGATATGGCGCTGTTTAAGTTCACGAAGGCTATTTTAGAAGGTAAGACTATAGACGTATACAATTACGGGAATCATCGCCGTGATTTTACTTATATAGACGATATTGTCGAAGGTGTAGTACGTTCTCTCGATAACGTAGCGAAACCAAATGACAACTGGGATGGTGCCAACCCTGACCCGAGTACAAGTAAGGCGCCATATAAAGTGTACAATATTGGCGCGCAAACGCCGGTACACTTGCTTAAATTCATTGAAACACTAGAAAATGCATTAGGCATTGAAGCGAAGAAGAACTTGTTGCCAATGCAGCCTGGGGATGTACCTGACACTTACGCAGATGTTTCATCACTGGTAAAAGATACGGGCTATAAGCCAAATACTGATGTTGAGACAGGCGTTAATGCATTTGTCGATTGGTACCGCAACTTCTATAAGGTGTAGTCTAGAATAGGTACACTGCGCCAATGCTATTATTGTAGTAGTGTACCACCTGTTGTTTATCAAGCCACATTCTCTTTCTTATAAAATAGCGCTTTGCCTTATAGATGCGTTGACTCATAAGCCATAAGTCCTGCACATTTTTTGGGTAGAAACTCTTTCGTTGTCCTATACCCCATTTCATATAGCGTATTCTTTATTTCCGGAGACAGAGAGAAGTCTACTGCTGAAATATCGCCAGTATTTACAACAACGGTATTGTGCCAATACTTAGCATTCACATATTCTCTGGATATTGCTGTCATAAATGTACGAATAAGCATGCCAACGTACTGAGGGAGTTGTAGAACGTTTTTCTTTATTGCTTTGCGCTTTTGTTCGGTGCTTTGAAGTCTAAAGCACACTGAAGGTGTGCCATCACCTCGCCAATCCTCAAATAACGCGTCTTCAGACAAAATGGCACCATCCACCAAAAGGTGCTCTTTAAACGGTTTAAATGAGAAAATAAGCGGTATAGACATGGAATACCGCACCGCTTCTGAAACTTTCATTTGTGGAGCGGTTTTTTTATTGAATAAAACCGGGCCGCCGCCGTTTACGTCAGTCGCAAGAATGTGGAGATCCAGAGACAAATCTTCGAAAGTTGCTCCCTCAAGCTGGGCATCAATCCATTTTTGAAACACATCACCCGAAGAAAGCCCCCCTTCGCGTAACAGTCGTATTAACGAAAAGTCAGTGAATTGTTTGAAGTCAGTAAGCAGCGCTAATTCTCGCATTTCACTTACCGAGTAACCTTTGGCATACAAAGAGGCAATAATAGAACCTCCAGACACTCCGACCAGAGTATCGAAACCTATGGTCATGTCCTGCAGCGCTGATATGATACCGATATGTGCACTTAAACGTGTGCCACCACCAGAAAAAATAGGAACTATACGAGACTGTACAGTGGGTGTTAAAGTAGGTAATGCGGACATTTATAAGACTCTACAGAACTGCTGATAAATTAATAATAGCCGAGGACAGTTATATAACCACCCCGACCATCGTCTATACATCAAGCAGATACGGCCAACTATCTTCATCCTTTTTCAACTAACGACCACTTTGGTTTAATTAAATCGCAAGCGTCTCGATATCATTAGCATCGTGAGGCTAAGGGTCATAAGCATAAATATGGAAGGTGCTGAAACCGTGATTGCTTGTGCGGGGTCTCGAGCCCACACATTGATATGCGATACACCTTTTCCGCCAATGTCGTTCGTATTAAATGTACCGCCTAAGTTATAGGGCGTTTGAAGATTGAGTATTGCTGGATTGTTTTCCGCGGCAAAAATGTCTTTGAAGTCGATATTATAAATTATGGAAGTATGCGCTCCACCAGGCGTACCTGATTTTATTGATATGGCGAGCTGATCAAATAGGGCTGCGCGCCCAAGTAGTTGACTGACGGTATTCACTAATCCTGACAAATCAAGAATATCTAAATTCCATGTACCAGCATTACAATCGCCCGTTGTTCCACTTGTGCATGCAAATGTAATGTCTAGCAGGGTATCAAGGCTTGGAGCAGTATCACTGGGTGAAGATTTTTGCCCTTGCAATACAGAGCCATCACCTAGCGGCGCAGGCCCTATGTCAGAGTATGTTTCTACAAAATTACTATTGAGATTTGCAAGGTGGATCCAGCCTGGATCATCTGCCACCCCATCGGGCTGACCAGTTGATGGGTCTATATCAAGTATTTGGAGATCGCTTGGGTCAATGAAGTGAAAGTAGTCAAATCCTGCTTCCCCGTTTAATAAGCCATCGTTTAACTGTCCAATATTCGGATTTGGTGAGCTTACGCCGTGGGCATCATCATTTCCGTAATAAAAAGCACATTCCGTTGCACTATAGTCTTGGCTTAATAAGTTGGTATTGCTGCCGACATTTGTCATGCTGGTTAACTGAACATTGTTAACGTTACAGCCCACTGAAGAACTTATTATGGTGGCATTAACAAGACCAGAAACGATAAGCAGTGTTACACAAATGGCTAAGCGTTTAATTATGCTTTTCATTAGCTAACTCCAATTCTGCAATTGCATCGGAACTACTATGTACTGTTGCATGCTGCATACTACGTACCAGCTTTGGAGTTTTCTTTGTTTACAAATATTTAACATGATGTGATATTTGTACGTCATATTTTTGTAAAATTATCTGACACAAAAAAGGCACCGAGTGGTGCCTTTTGCGAAAAGATATTCTCAATTTGAGAATATGAGCGTGCCGAATTGCAAACTATTAACCCGCCAATTTAGCCTTCATTTCTTTGCGGCGAGCGTGAAGCAGTGGTTCGGTATAACCACTTGGTTGTTCTTTACCCTTGAATATCAGGTCGCTGGCAGCCAAGAATCCAATCGAATTCTCAAGATCAGGTGCCATAGGGATATATTCAGCGTCGCCACTGTTTTGTTCGTCAACCAACACCGCCATACGAGCCAACGACTCTTTAACTTGGTCGACACTGACAATGCCGTGCTCCAGCCAGTTTGCTATGTGCTGTGATGAAATTCGCAAGGTTGCACGGTCTTCCATTAAACCAACATCGTTTATATCAGGTACCTTAGAGCAGCCAACACCTTGATGTACCCAACGTACCACGTAGCCGAGAATACCTTGCACATTATTATCAATTTCACGCTTAATGCTATCGCGTGTGAGTGTCGACGCGTCTTCTAATAATGGAATGGTTAATATGTCGCTTAAACCATCAAAATTTGCATCTAATGACTTTTGTACGTCAAACACATTTACATCGTGATAGTGAAGAGCATGCAGAGTTGCTGCCGTAGGTGAGGGAACCCATGCTGTGTTCGCTCCCGCCTTAGGGTGACCAATTTTAGCGTCCATCATATTTTGCATTTCATCGGGTATTGGCCACATGCCTTTGCCGATTTGTGCTTTACCTGATAAGCCACAGCGCAAACCAATAGCAACATTCGCTGTTTCATAAGCCTTTATCCATGGCATGGTTTTTAGCGCTGCTTTTTCAGCAAATGGGCCAGCCAGCATTGAGGTATGAATTTCATCACCGGTTCTGTCTAAGAAACCGGTGTTAATAAACACAACACGAGACGTTGCCTCGGCAATACACGCTTGTAAGTTAATGCTGGTGCGGCGTTCCTCATCCATGATACCCATTTTCAACGTATTGGCAGGCACATCGATAATCGTTTCTATTTTGCCGAAAAGTGCATTTGAGAATGCAACTTCCTCTGGACCATGCATTTTCGGTTTAACAATATAAATACTGCCTTCACGGCTATTTTTGAACGTGCTGTTACCGAGTAAGTCGTGCTTTGCAATAAGCGACGTTACAAGTCCGTCCATAATGCCTTCAGGAACTTCTTCGCCGTCAAACAACATGGCATCATTTGTCATAAGGTGGCCAACATTACGCACAAACATTAAGCTTCTTCCACTTAATGAAAGTTCGCCTTGATGTGCAACATGCTTAGATGGCGAATAAACGCGGTCTTCGTGCATAGCGCGAACCAGCTGTTTCCCACCTTTGGTCATCTCGATACTAAGCGTACCCTTCATTAGGCCTAGCCAGTTACTGTAAACAAGGGTTTTGTCTTCGGCATCTACCGCTGCCACAGAGTCTTCGCAGTCCATAATGGTAGTAAGTGCTGCTTCTACAAGTACGTCTTTTACGTTAGCGGGGTCACTTTCACCAATTGGATGAGTAGGGTCTATCTGAATTTCAAAGTGAAGACCGTTATGCGCAAACAGTAAAGCGCTAGGTGCAGCAATATCACCTTGATAGCCTTGCCACTGTTCGCTGTTGGCAAGCGTAGTAACATCACCATCGACAAGTGTTACCGAAAGCTTACCCAATTCAATGCTATAAGCACTCACATCGGCGTGGCTGCCTTTAGCAAGTGGGATCATAGCATCAAGATAGGCTTTGGCTTTTGCAACGACTTTTGCACCTCGTACAGGGTTATAGGTCTTTCCTGCCTCTGCGCCACCTTCGTCACTAATAACATCAGTACCATAAAGGGCGTCGTATAAGCTGCCCCAACGCGCATTTACCGCGTTAAGTGCATAGCGAGCGTTGTTGATAGGAACGACAAGTTGTGGGCCAGCCATTGTGGCTATTTCAGCATCGACATTGGTTGTTTTTGCTGACACGTCTGATGGTTGTTCTACTAAGTAGCCGATTGATTTCAAAAATTCAGTGTATTCGCTGCCATTCACCGGGTTTCCGGCTTTGTGGTAGTCGTCGATAGCGCGCTGTAATTGTTCTCGCTTTTCTAGCAGCGCTCGGTTTTGAGGAATAAATTCTGCGAAGAGGGCTTCTGCACCTTTCCAAAAGGCGTCTTGCTCTACGCCTGTTCCTGGGAGGGCCTGTTGATTAATGAAGTTGTCGAGTTGTTCGGCAACCTGTAGACGGCCTCGAGTAATATATCCTTGCATAACTACCTCTATACATTTAACTGTGCATTCAGTGTAGTGTGTATAGAGATAGTTTTTTAATTTATGGTTTGTATCTTTGTCATATATTTTGTGAATGATAGGCGTTAACCTGCATTCATCTCACTAGCAACATCGCTAATTAGCCTACGCAGCCAGATATGACCTGCATCGTGGTGTAACAATGCACTCCACGCCATTTTTAGCGCTATAGGCGGTATATCAAAAGGTGGCTCCTTGATCACCACATCAGGATCGTGTTTGAACAAGCGCGCGGCTTTGCTTGGCAAGGTTGCAATAAGTTTCTGCTTTTTCGCAATTTGTAATGCAGCATGATAGTGACGAGTGAAAACGCGAATTGCGCGTTGCTTACCAATTTTTGTAAGCTCAGCATCTACCCAACCTAATTTTTGGACTTCGTTGGGGTCGATGCCCACGCCAACGCCAAAGCCTGTTTTACTTACCCAAATATGTTGTGCGCGCAAGTAGCCGTCTAAATCACATTTTGCCACTAGCGGGTGGTCAGCACTCATCACACAGCTAAAGGTATCGTACCAAATGACTTTTTGGTGAAATGACAGTGGTAATTCGTCGAAACGGTTTATGGCCATATCAACTTTGCCTTGCTCCACATCGTGAAACGTTACGTCACTGGGAGTAATTAAATCGAGGGTGATGTTGGGCGCTAAATCTGCAAGTCTTCCAACGAGTTCGAGTAACAATGTACTTTCAGCATAGTCACTGGTCATAATGCGGAAGGTTCTGTCACTCGTAAGTGGGTCGAAGTCGGTTTCTGGTTGAATCGAGCTTTCTAGGCGGCTTAATACGTCGCGAATAATGGGTTGAAGTTCTAACGCGCGTTTTGTCGGTGTCATGCCGTCACTGGTGCGTACCAGCAGTGGATCTTTAAATAAGTCGCGCAGGCGTTTTAGACCATTACTCATGGCCGGTTGTGTAATGCTCAACTGGTTAGCGGCTTTTGTGACGCTCCCTTCTCGTAACAGTACATCTAAATAAACTAATAGATTAAGGTCGACCTTCGCTATATTCATTATTGTAATGCTCTTTTTGAACCTAATTAAACATATCTATTGTACGCGTTTTTTTTTTGAATGTCAGATAAGCGTTTAGTCTTAATTTTTAAATGAATTGTGCGTTAAGTTATTGAATTTTATGTTTTATGTGTTTTTTTGATGAATCTTAGTTAAAAAAGTATAAAATTTCTTTTTGCGAAAAAAATAAATGAGATGAATGTTGTGGGGCAGGCGTTTAAGGTCGCTTTTTGATAAAAACGAAAAAGGGCACCCGAAGGTGCCCATTGGAAAGGTTGGGATGCTTTCCAGTTAACTTATTTCCAACGTACCTTATACGTCGAACTGGTTCATGGTGTTGTCTTCACCAGATGCCTTAAGTGCACCTTCACCAGAGAAGTATTCTTTGTGCGTGTCACCTAGGTCAGAGCCAGCCATTGCTTGGTGCTTAACACACGCTAGGCCTTGGCGGATTTCTTGACGCTGAACACCGCGAACGTATGCAAGCATACCTTCTTCACCGAAGTAACCTTTCGCAAGATTATCAGTTGACAGTGCCGCAGTGTGGTAAGTCGGCAGAGTGATAAGGTGGTGGAAGATGCCTGCTTCACGCGCTGCATCAGCCTGGAAGCTCTTAATCTTCTCGTCTGCTGCCGCTGCAAGTTCACTGTCGTCGTAGTCTGCAGACATAAGTTTCGCACGGTCGTAACCAGAAACGTCTTTGCCTTCTTCAGTCCATGCATCAAATACCTGCTGACGGAAGTTAAGCGTCCAGTTGAACGATGGCGAGTTGTTGTATACCAGCTTCGCGTTAGGTACTTGCTCACGGATAGCGTTAACCATTTCAGCAATTTGACCCACGTGAGGCTTTTCAGTCTCAATCCAAAGTAGGTCTGCGCCGTGTTGAAGTGAAGTCACACAGTCAAGTACTACGCGGTCAAAACCTGTACCTTCTTTGAAGCGGAATAGACCGTTTGGTAAACGCTCAGGTTTAACAAGCTTGCCGCCTTGCTTAAGTACTAGGTCGCCTTCAGCTAGGTCGTCTGCGCTTGCAACGTCAGTCGTTTTCAAGAATGCATTGTATTGTGCAGCTAGGTCGCCTTCAGAAGTAGACACAGGGATCTTTTGAGTAAGGCCAGCACCTAGTGAATCGGTACGTGCAACAATAACACCTTCATCTACGCCAAGTTCTAAGAACGCATAGCGAACTGCGTTGATTTTAGCTAGGAAGTCTTCGTGTGGAACCGTTACTTTGCCGTCTTGGTGACCACATTGCTTCGCATCTGACACTTGGTTTTCGATTTGAATACAGCACGCGCCAGCTTCAATCATTTGCTTAGCTAGAAGGTAAGTCGCTTCTTCGTTACCAAAACCTGCATCGATATCAGCGATAATTGGTACTACGTGTGTTTCGTAGTTGTCGATTTCTGCTTGGATAGCCGCTACATCGCCGCCATTTTTCTTTGCGTCGTCGAGTTTATGGAAAAGATCTCCTAGCTCACGAGCGTCAGCTTGACGAAGGAAAGTGTAAAGTTCTTCGATAAGCGCTGATACTGATGTTTTCTCATGCATAGATTGGTCTGGAAGTGGACCAAACTCAGAGCGTAGCGCTGCTACCATCCAACCTGATAGGTAAAGGTAGCTTTTATTCGTGGTACCTTGATGCTTCTTAACTGAAAGCATTTTTTGCTGACCAACGAAGCCATGCCAGCAACCTAGTGACTGTGTGTACTGAGACGAATCTGCGTCATATTCAGCCATGTCTTTGCGCATGATGCTTGCCGTATAGCGAGCGATGTCTAGGCCCGTCTTAAAACGGTTTTGAATTTTCATGCGAGCAGCGAACTCAGGGTTAATACCTTCCCATGTTCCTTTCTGTGCTGCTTTTAATGTGGCGAAGTTATCAATGTCTTGTTGATATTGCGACATGAGCGTCTCTCCCGACTATAATTAAAATACTTAACGTTATTAGCGTTTACGCTGTAGGGCGTTCCCGTTAGTTCCATTTCATCCTAGTGCGCAAAGTTGAATAATAGAAATATATAATCAGCATTGCCGCCATTCATTTGGTGAATGTTTGTGGGTGGGTGTCGGGTAGAGTATCGAGTGGAGTAGGGGGCAAATACGTGATGAGTTAATGTTACTGTGAACCTACGCACTATGCGCTACACCTTGCACTTCACAGCAAAGTAAGGCGCGTGGGTCTACAATTTAATTGATAGATTACCGAAAAGAGTAATTGCCTTGCCCGCAAGTGCAAGGTAGATTGTCGCGATGATGCTATATGTATCATTAAGTGCATTGATTTATAAAGAAAAGTGAGTGATATGGGTAACAGTGTCTTATCGTCGGTCGATCAGAGAACCAAGCTTGTTGGCGAGAATAGGCTTGAGCTTTTGATGTTTCAGTTAGGCACTCGTCATATTTTTGCAATGAACGTTTTTAAAATCAAAGAGGTAATAAACGTTCCCAAGCTCAATATGATGCCAGGTTCGCACTATAATTTAAAAGGGGTGATGAATTATAGAGGTAAATCTATCCCCATCATCGACCTTCGCCAGGCAATTAAGATGCGCTCTACAGTTGCAGAAGACTTTGCCAAAAACGTTATTATCACAGAGTACAACCGCAGTGTTCAGGGCTTCATTATTGGTGAAGTCAAAAGCATAGTTAATACGTCGTGGGGCGATATCCAACCGCCACCTAGTGGTATTGGCAAGTCAAACTATTTAACCGCTATAACTCAGGTGAATATTGATGGAAAAACTGAGCTTGTAGAAATCATTGATGTTGAAAAAGTATTAGCTGAAATCATTGATTACGATACCTCGATTTCAGAAGAGGTGCTTGATACCGAAATTGTAAATCACTTCAACGGTAAACAAATCTTGATAGTTGATGATTCAGGCACGGCCCGTAAACAAATACGCGACACACTAGAACAATTAGGCGTGTCAATTATTGAGCGTAAAAACGGTGCAGAAGCGCTTAAATTATTGCAGTCATGGGCAGATGAAGGTAAACGCCCATCGGACGAAATTCTATTGATGTTTACCGATGCTGAAATGCCGGAAATGGATGGGTATAGACTTACTTCAGAGGTTAGAAATGACCCTAGAATGGACGACCTGTTTATTGCGCTTAATACGTCACTTAGTGGCAGTTTTAATGATGCGATGGTTGAAAAAGTAGGGTGTAACCGTTTTATTTCAAAGTTTCAGCCAGATATGCTTGTTGATGTTGCGCAGCAGCGCCTGCGAGAATTTTTAGCCAGTCAAAAATAAATTTCCTACCGCTGCTTTCTCTTACCTCCGCCTTAATTTGACGGCGGTTCACGCCTTTGTGTGACCAAATCTGTATTTGGCCAATATTTTTGTAATACTTATTATTTTTGCGGAAAGCTTTGAGGATACACTGTGTGTGTTTTACACTAATGGCACCTGTCGCCGTGTGCAGGTGGAATGTGCTTTTCGCTAGTGCACAGAGAACACTCGTATAATATAAACTTACGCGCAGAGCGTGCTCTGACAAAAAAGCGTTTCAGGGCGAAAGTCTAAAGAAGCACACTTAAGCGCGACAGAGAAATAAGCATTTTTTATGCGCATTACCGGTCTATTAATCACTAGGTAGTGCGTACATACTTCAGGGAAGTTTAGATGATTAAACAATTTGTTCGTACATCGTTACTAGCATGTGCGTCAGTTACGTTCTTAGCAAGCTGTGGCATCACTGATAACGCAGCGTCTTCTGCGCCAACAACAGCGTCTCAAAGTAATGTACCAAAAAACATTATAATGGTTGTTGCCGACGGTATGGGGCCCGCGTATACCACAGCCTATCGCAACTATGTTGATGACCCTGCCACTGACAATATTGAAACGGTTGTGTTTGACGACATTTTAGTGGGCAATGCCTCAACGTATCCTGCAAAAGTCTCTGGTTATGTAACTGATTCTGCTGCGGCTGCGACTGCATTGGCCACTGGCGTAAAATCTTATAATGGCGCTATTGGCGTAGACGTTAATAAGAAACCTGTTAAATCCGTAATGCATTATGCCAAAAGTAAAGGCATGCGTACTGGACTTGCAGTGACTTCGCAAATTGTTCATGCAACGCCTGCCTCTTATATTGCACACAATGAAAGCCGTAAAAACTACAACGAAATTGCTGAAGATTTTTATGACGTCCGTGTAGACGGCAAATTTGTTGCCGACGTTATGTTAGGTGGTGGAACGTCTTATTTCGAGCGTGAAGATCGCGATATTCTCGCGCAATTTATCGATGCAGGATATGAATATGCCGATTCTTATAATCGTCTAGCATCAATTCCTGCTGGTAGTAATGTACTTGGTTTATTTGCGCCTGTAGCGTTGCCAGCAGTACTCGATGACAAGCGTAAAAATCGCCTTCAGTACCTAACGAAAAATGCGATCAAGCATCTTGAGAACGACAATGGCTTTTTCTTGCTGGTAGAGGCGAGCCAAGTTGATTGGGCAGGCCATGCAAATGACATCGCATCTGCTATGGCAGAAATGCACGACCTTGCGCAAACTATGGAGTATTTGCGCGACTATGTTAAAGCTAACCCTGACACCTTGGTAATACTTACTGCTGACCACAGCACAGGTGGACTTACCATTGGTGCAAATGGTGATTATCGCTGGAGCCCAGAGCACCTCAAAAATATGCAGGCATCAGTAATGACAATTGCTATGGCAATGCCTAACGAAGAAAAACCAGGTGAGTATGTCGCTCAGAATCTTGGCTTGTCGTTAACGGAAGAAGAACTTGCTACCCTTGAAAGCGTAGCTAACCAAGATGACAAATCTCGCTTTATGGCGGTTAAGGCGTTTTTAGACACCAAAACCAATACTGGATGGACTACCGGTGGCCACACGGGTGTAGACGTAGAAGTATTTGCATTCGGTGCTGGATACACCAGCTTTATGGGCCAAATTGATAACACTGATATTGCGAAAAAGATTTTCAGTTTTTTAGATAAAAAGCCGTTTAAAAAGAACGTTCCTGCTGAAACTAAAGTAGAAACCAATATCGAGCTTACCGATGACGATGATGCATGTAACTTCAAAGAAGATTGGCACTGCAACTAACACAAACGATTTGTATTGGTAAAGCGCCCTTGAGGCGCTTTATTTTTATACACACCAATAACAGAAGTGGTATTGATGAATAACGACATGTACAACTTGCTACAGGACATTTTTGACGAGGTCGAACCCATGCTGGGAATGGGTAAGGTCGCCGACTATATACCCGCATTGGCGTCTGTAAACCCTCGTCAGTTTGGTATTGCTATCTGTGATACTCACGGTCAAATTACGTCTATTGGTGATGCTGGCGTCCCTTTTTCAATTCAAAGTATTTCGAAGGTGTTTAACCTTGTTCTTGCCATTAATCACTATGGTGAAAGTATGTGGGAACGGGTAGGGTGTGAACCTTCTGGTTTGCCCTTTAACTCACTAGTACAGCTTGAATATGAAAATGGTATTCCACGCAATCCATTTATCAATGCAGGCGCACTGGTGGTGAGCGACATGGTTCAGTCGCGGTTTGCCTCCCCCCATATTGCTATGCGTGACTTCGTACGAAGATTGTCATGCAATGGCGATATTGTTGTAAACAAGGTGGTGGCAGAATCTGAGTTCGAACACCGTTCTCGAAATGCCGCTATGGCTTACTTGATGAAAGCATACGGTAACTTTGAGAATGAGGTTGAAGATGTACTTCGCAATTATTTCCATAACTGTGCCCTTGAAATGAGCTGTGAAGACTTAGCGCGTGCGACCAGCTTTTTAGCGAATGCGGGCATGTCTTCATGTGCCAATGAGCAAGTACTCACGCCATACCAAACCAAGCAGGTTAATGCGTTATTGGCAACAAGTGGTATGTATGACGAGGCAGGAAGTTTTGCTTTTAAGGTAGGCCTTCCAGGTAAAAGTGGTGTAGGGGGTGGCATTGTTGCTGTAGTGCCTGGTCGTTTTTCTATATGCGTATTCTCGCCAGCGCTTAATAGTGTGGGCAATTCACAGCTGGGTGTAGCGGCATTAACATCGCTTAGTGAGCGTATTAATTGGTCAATTTACTAGGCCTTACGTATTAGTAGCCGGTTAGCTCTAAAAAGCCTGTTCCAGTATGAGTACCCGATAGATTAACGCGTCCCTCGTAGTAGGGAAATGCGCTTTCGTTCCATTGATTGGCTTTAAAGGGGCTTATATTAAGATCAAGTGCAAGATCACTGGCCGTGTCTTTAAGCACTATACGCCATGACGTGGGGACATCGCGCGGCCCAGTTCGAGTTGTAATAGTTTCGTTTTCTACTGGTATTATTGATAATTGTTCATCTGATAACGTCTTTTTAAGGCCGCTTGAGGTCATATAAGTACCAGTAGTAAAAATATCTGACAGGGCAGTTGCAGAACTTGATGGAGTAGAGTGCATACGAAATGCCATGAGTTTGTCTCCATTGTCTAAATGCAGCGAAAACCAATCCCATCCCATGGCATCGCTGTTGGCAAGATGACTGGTCCATTCATGGTCAAACCATCCAAGCCCTTTAACACCAATTGATTTTCCATTAATTAGTAGGTTTCCTTTTGCGTTGATAAACGGTTGGCTGTAATAGTAAGAGCGAAGTCGTTCATCTAGCGTTTTTCGGCTATATCCATTATCGCCTTGCTTTACAAATGGGCCTGAAGTATCGAGCGATAAATCAATAGACACTGATTCGCCTAATGCAAGTGCTTGGTCTCGTGATGGCGAACTTTTTCCCGTGGCATTTTTGTTCTTCAGTGATAATTTTAGGGATGACGGGAACATGGATTGAATATTGTTTGGAGCCGAGGTACGCCATGACCAGTCGTCTATAATCGCTTCGAACGGACTGCCATTTACATAAGCATTACCCACACCGCCTGCTGCGAATCTCTCTTCAAAATAGTGCTGTGTGTTGGTGTGTAGTGAAACATGCCCCATCCATTGCTGAGTATTAGCCCAATTGCTTTCAGCGACTTTACTACTGCTAGGGGGCTTAAATCTAAACAACGTATATTGAAGGCCGTACTCATTTTTGTGGTCATCTTCTAACACAAACGTGAGATACCACCACTCTAACTGATAATCTGGATGGCTTTTGTGATCGTTAGGCAAGGTTAGAAGCTTATCTTTCGTTACTTGCGCGAAACTTTGCGCGGCAATGTCTGCATCTTGTGCGGTTATGCCACCGAAAAATTGTCGAGGCCTGTCGTTTTGGGCTAAAGGCGCACTGTCTTTATTAGGTGTGTTCTTTGTTTCTGGTATCAGCAAAAAGCTAAAAAACACGGTAATGCCTGCGACAACTAAGAATAGACCTACGCGTTTCAATGACTTATTCATAGCTGTACCTCCTGGCGAAGGTCGACCTTTGGTTCAAGTTTCCCGAGTGGCAAAAGTAAAACCACTGACACAATGGCAAGCGAGAGCATCACGCTGGACATTATTACGTCAGTCTGAATGACAATGGGGTACACCCAGTTAAATGCGTACCTGTTTACCATAACAATAAACACGTAAGCTAAGAAAATACCAAAGGGAATGGCCAATATCGCGGTTACAAGGCAAAGCAAAAAATACTGTGTAAACAGCGCGCTTTTCACTTGTAGGCGACTGACACCCAGTGCCCGCAATGTATTCAATTGCGGAGCGTTACCTAAAGCTAAAACCGTTAGCGATACCGCAAAGGCAATGCCGGCGACGACGAGCGTGGTGATATTCAGTCCATCGGTTAGCAAAAACGTGCGATCAAAAACCTTAAGCGACTGGTTAAGTAGGTGTGTTTTTGAATAGGCATTGCCAAATGGTGCCGCCAACTCTGTTATTGCGCTGTCTGTTAGTGTGCTGTCTATTAGTGTGCTTGCAGAAGCAGAATCTTGAGTAGCTGGATACAGTGCCATAGCCCCAGAAAACAACATGTTATTTAGCCCACTGTTTTCCTTACGAGCTGACAATAAACGGGGAAGGGGGACAAATATTTGCCCTTGTGTATTGCCGTAGTCAGGGTATATACCCAGTACACGCCACGCTTGCTTTTTACTAAACAGGGTATCGTCTAGGGTGTCGCTATCAACCGTAAGGGTAGTGATGTTCTTGTCTAAACCGCTTCTATTTGTTGCCAATGAATAGTTCGACAAAGAGAGTGTGTCGCCAATGCGCACGTTGTTCATCAGTGCCAATTGTTGATTAATAAAAACCCCTTGGCCTTTTGAAAACTGCTCCCACGCATCATCCATCGCATTATCAAGTAGCAATGCGATTTTTCCCTCGGTATGAAGGGGGTAGCTAGAGACAGAAATGCTCTGCTCATTCAAGGTGGCTTTTAACCTCATCAAGGGGGTTGCATCGAGGCTGTCTGGCAACACGATATCTGAATACAGCATATCAGTATAAAGGTATGCAGGGGCATAAAGGCGTTGCTTTAACCAGTCAACAGTCGCGTCTCGGAAACTGCTTGT
Source organism: Alteromonas sp. McT4-15 (assembly GCF_020515205.1). NCBI lineage: Bacteria > Pseudomonadati > Pseudomonadota > Gammaproteobacteria > Alteromonadales > Alteromonadaceae > Alteromonas > Alteromonas sp. McT4-15. The sequence goes on along the minus strand of NZ_JAJALG010000008.1, from coordinate 60,197 downwards.
CATGGTGTTCATACCAATATTGGCGGTAAGTGCGATAAAAAATGCGCAAACGGCCAATCGTGACTTAGATGACAGCGACTGCATATTTGAAACAACAAAAAATAACACCACCCAACGTTTTGGCGTAACTTTAGCAAGCCATGTGGTCAATATAGGCAACCAAAGTAAGACCAACGCGCAGCTACTAAGCAGTAATGCGGCAACATAGCCAAGTGCGAGTGTTGTGGAAGAAACGAAGTGTGACAACAGATAAAGTACTAAAAGCACTATGCATGAAATCACACTAGCTTGCGCTAGAGAAGCCTGGCTTTCTTGCTTTATTTTACGGTGTGAGAGGGCATTGGCTAGTTGGCTGACTGGCAATAGTGAAAAGACAACTAGCGAAGTGAAGGTCACAGTAAGCGCAAATAAAAATATCGAGAGCAAATTGACGTCTGGCGTTATGAAGACAGCGCTAAACAAAGAAGAAAACGTACCGCTAATCACTGGGGATAGCCAGGAGGCCGCATTAAAACCAGCAATCATGCCAAGGGGGATGCCAAACACACAATAGAGCAGAAGCTCAGTAACAAGTGCTAAGGATAGAATATAGCTTTGAATGCCTAGCTGTCTTAGTCGAATCATATTGGGCAAACGTGTGCGGTACATCAGGTTAAGCGCGTTTAACACGATGAATAGTGCAACAACACCCATAAGTGCACTCATTGCCCAAAGGTTAAGCTTAAAGCTATCTGGGAGTGACCCTGTTTCTTGGGCAAACGTATTTTGAGGTTTAACTAATGTGACTGAGGTAATGCTGTTTAGCGCTTCAATGTCCTGACTGGACAACGGCATGAGCGATAACAAACCTGAAAGCGGCGTATCTTGCACAGTGACGTCGTGCCGATAAAAGTCGGCAATAGCGATAACTATAGTATCTTGGGGAACAGCAGCACTCACAACAGGATTGATAATCGATGGCCATTTTACGTCTGACGACACAAGGTTTTTACATGCTATTTCGCCCAATGTAGCAGGGTGCATGAGGCCTCTTACAGCAGTATTGTTTTGCCCCTGCATTTCTGTGCTAAGCCATGCGCCGCCGTTTTGTAAATTCGATACGCTAACAAAGTGACTCATCAGTACTTGGGTGTCTACGCCCATGATGTTGACATTAAATGTTCTTGATGTCGCGTCGCCACACGATACGCGCACAGTGCGCTGAGCAAGCGCGGCAAGTTGAGTAAACCCCACCAATCGCGCTTTTACATAATCTTCTTTAGTTAGCGACAGGTCGCTGTTGATGGGGACCAATACATTGTCGGTAAATAGCTTGTCTTTGCTTTCTAATAACTCGCCTTGTTCGGCGCCTTCATTGATAAGCAATACTGTTATAAGACCTGCATTCGCCACTGCAATAGCAGCAATAATAAGAAGCGGCTCGAGCCATCGCTTTTTTGCCATTGCAAAAAGCGTTTTTAATGTTAATCCGAAAGTGTGCAGGGCGCTTTTCATCCGCATGCACTTTGGTTATTGGTAAGTGAAACCAGCTTTCCAGCGTGAAGTTTGGTTTCCATAACGGCTTTTTCTGCCACTTCTTGGCTATGGGTTACTACGACAAGCGCGGTGTTAGTACTGCGACAAACATCAAACAATAATGTTGAGACTACATCACTGGTTGCTTCGTCTAAGTTTCCCGTAGGTTCATCAGCAAGTACCAAAGCAGGGCGGTGTACCAATGCGCGAGCAATGGCGCAGCGTTGTTGCTCACCACCAGATAGCAAGTGTATTGGCTTTTTGGCAAGATGAGCGATCCCCAACTCTTGCATTAAATGCTGCTGATACTCTGCATCAAAGTTGCCTTTTAACCGTGAGGTAAAGGCAATGTTGTCATAAGCGTTGAAACAGTCAAAAAGGTTATAGCTTTGAAATACAATGCCAAGGTATTGCTTGCGAAAATCATCAAGTTTGCCTGTGGTAGCAGGCCTTTTAATAGATGCGCCTTTGCTGGCAGCGACTTGGCTATCAAAAATGCGCTCGTTTCCTACATAGATTTGACCCTCGTCAGGTGCATCGAAACCGGCAATAAGTGAGAGTAGGGTAGATTTTCCACACCCTGATGCACCTTGAATGCTCACTGATTCACCTGCCTTGACCGTTAGTGACAAACGGTCTAAAAGCAGTACATCAGAAGAAAAGGACTTAGACAGACCATTGATGGTAAGCATAAATGCGTAAACTCAAAAAAACGCTAACAAAACAGTGTCTTCAGTATACGCAACAGAATGGCATTTTGGTTAAAAACCAAATGATAAAAACAAAAGCGCACTACTTGTCAGTGCCGCTTTTGTAAACTCATATTGTAATCAGGTGGTGTAGATGTGCTTATTGATTGATGAAGTCGTCAAGCTCTTCGCCAGTAACCTTTTTTATCTGAGCAAATAAATACCATAGCGCTGCAATCAATAGCACCATGCTTGGAATAACAATGACGGGGTAGCTGAGAGCTGTCATTCGGCCAAGCTCTTCTGTGTAGGCAGTGGTGCCTGGTTCGCTCACTAAAATCACTTTTGCCAATATGTAGTTAAGCGCCGATGATAAGAAGAATGAACTTGCTACAATGTAAGAGCTTACTGCTATTTTCTTTTTGAACTCAGCCTGCTTACCTTTTGCATCAAGCACAGCATTTAAGTGGGGCCAATTAATAATTTGATCGTTTAGCACCAACATCTTAACCAGTGGTTTATTTGAGTATTGCGTGACAAGAATAGCAATGCCAATAAGACCAGGAATAGCGGCCTCTTTAATAGCGATGTAATCAGCAGGTAATTTAAGAAGACTAAACCCGCCTGTCAGTAAAACACTGATAATACCTAATATAGAAAAGCCATTGACTTTACCCGACGCTTTTAAATCCCATAAGCCATAGCCAATTGGGAAACTCAGTGCCGCGACAATGCTCCATTCGGGGCCTAAGTAATCTTCGGAACTTGCGTAGCTCATCAAAACGACAGGAATGATGATGTTAAAGGCAAGATTTCCAAAGAAGCCTTGATTTTTTTGCGTAGGTTGTTGTACTGCTGACATAGTTACTTTCAACGTCTTATCGTGACGCTAATTATACAAAAACAAATTAGCGTGCCCAGTGCCATGCGGCAAATAAGCCACCAATAAAGCCAAACAAATGATATTCAAAGGAAATAAATTTAGATGTGGGTAATACACCCACTAACATTCCGCCGTATAGCGCTGCAACCACTAAGGATATTAATAAATAGCGTACTTTGTTGCTTCGAAAGCCTGCGAGCACTAAAAAGCCGAAGTATCCGTACACCATGCCACTGGCTCCAATGTGCGTAGCACTGCGTCCAAATAGCCACACGCCTAACCCACCAATGAGTAATGCACTGACCGTCGCGATAATAAATGAGCGTTTGCCCCACTGCATGGTGAGCCACATGAACAACAGCAGCGGTACTAGATTTGCCATTAAATGGGTGGGTGTGCCGTGAAGAAAAGGCGCTGTAAAAATGTAAGGTAAGTGTGCTAATGAGCGCGGTACTACACCAAACTGGTTAAGTGCATTGCCAGTAAGTAGGTTGGCCACCTCTATCGCAATAAGTAACGCACCCAGAGTTAAAAGAACACGTATTTGAAAAGAAAGGGGCTTCATAGAGACTCCTTAATCTCTTTACAGGATGATATGCGGCAAATACCGAGATAAGTCTTGCGTAATTGCAGATGCATCTTCCCTTACCGAAATACCAGCGGGCATATCATCAACTAACCAACTGCCTATAAGTGTATGGTTACCTTCAAATACGGGTAATGGTTCAAAAGCTTGAATTATAAAGCCTTCCTCGCCGTAAGGGCCACTGCTGAGTTCTTTTTCTTGGCCATGCTCAATCAGTGACACGTTGGCCCCTTCCCTTGAAAATAATGGCTTTTTAATCCATTTACCCGATTGTGTTTGAGAACCAATTTCATCCGAAAAGAAAGAGGGCAATAAATTAGGGTGCCCTTCAAATTGTTTCCATAATTGGGGGAGTAACGCTTTATTTGAAATGACGGCCTTCCACGGAGGCTCAAGCCAATTCACGCCAGCATTTACTAACTCGCTACCAAATTCTTCGCGCAACATAAACTCCCATGGGTACAGCTTGAAGCAGTCGGTAATAGGACTATTGTGCAGATCAGTAAACACACCCGTATCTGCAATGCCAATATCTTCAATAAAGACAAAATCAGTATGAAGGCCAGCTTCACGGGCACAATCTTGCAGGTATTGCACTGTGCCTCTGTCTTCTGCTGTGTCTTTACAGCACGCCATGTGAAGCTGGTTGATATTGTAATGCAGGGCTATTTCGCGAAACCGGTGCACCAACTTTTCTTGCAAGCTATTGAACTGATCTGCATGACGAGCGAGTCTCCCATTGTCAACATTTTGCTCTAGCCATAGCCATTGCCAGAAGCCTGATTCGTATAGGCTAGTGGGGGTATCAGCATTGTTTTCCAGTAGTTTTGCCGGCCCTTTTCCGTTATAGACAAGGTCGAGTCTGGAGTACAAGCTAGGATCTCGTTGTAGCCAACTGTCTCTCACTAAATCCCAGTGGTGTTCAGGAATACAAAAACGTGAGAGTAACGCTTCGCTGTTGACCACTTCATCCGCTACGGCTAAACACATTTGATGTAGCTCGGCAGTGGGGTCTTCAATATCCTTTTCTATTTGTTGAAGCGTGAACTGATAGTAGGCACTTTCATCCCAATAAGGCTCGCCATACATAGTGTGAAAGTGAAAGCCAAACTCGTTGGCCAACTGCTGCCAGCCCTTGCGTGGCTGGCATGGCATTCTAAACATGGTTAACCGCCCCAGCCGCCTTTACGGCTGCTGCTTCCCCACGAAGATTTGGCGCGTACGCTACTACCAAAACCACCGCGTTTCATCGTGCGATTTACCGTTGGTTTTGGTTTGTAAACGTCCTTATTTACGCGATAGTTTCGCTTGCGGATATCACCATCAAACACGTAACCATCAGCCGTTATCCAGCGTGAGCGAAAGGGAGAATTATAAGAGTACGACGTATACAGTGGTTGAGAGTAGTAGCGATTGGGCGAAAGCAATGAACTTACCATGTAGCCTGCCATGAACGGCATAAAAAAGCTGCCACTGTTATTGTTGACGTATTGGCACTGATTAGGACCAAATTCATACTCGCAGTCATATTCCGAATTAAAACGTGGACTAGTACGCATAGCTTCGTCTAGTGCCGTTTGATAGGCTGCTTCGCATCGCTCAACTGCATCAGGGAAGTCCTGTTTGCAGTCTTCAAGCGATGTATAAATAGTGGCATCTTCACGCTCTGAGCCACAAGCACTTAACATGACGCTGGCAACACCTAATGCAATAGGCTTCACACTGAACGCTTTGCGCATGCGTGTTAAGTCAATGTGCTTGGTGCGCTTTGTCCTGAGCTTGTCGTTATTCGTTGTCATCACAGCCCCCTTAATAGGTCATGCAAGCTGCGTTTAACAGACCCACTGCAATTGACATACTTGCCAACATAACGCCTGCTGATACTTCGTTGTTGTTTATGCGCTCTGCAATTTTAGGCATAAAGCTAAATCGCAAAATGGCGAACGCCAGTGACTGTGCAACCACTGCAACCAACGCCCAAATCGCGAAATCGACAATGGCTACAGAATTTGAAGCTGCGCTTCCCAGCGCAATGGCAAAGCCAATAATTGCGCCGCCAAAACCAATCGCTGCCGCTACATTCTTTTCTTCTTTAACTAGCTTCCATTCGTCATGGGGCGTGACTAATGCGTAAACTAACTTGAAAATAAATAAGAAAACGATTGATAGGCCGAAGTACAACGCGAAGTTATCAAGGCCCGCAAGAGAATGCATAATTGTATCCATAGTTAATCCTTTTTTTTATCCGTTTATTGTTATATCAGTAGGTTGAATATCAAAGCCTGTTGAAATCACTAAGCATCTGTCTAAGTTAGTACCCACTTGCTTCTCTTCACCGACAACTAAAAGTGTTTCCACTCTATCATTATCCAGAGGGCGCTCATAAAGCATCATGAATTGATCGGTTTTACTCATATCGCCATCTTCTTCGTAGGTAGTTTCAGTTACCGCAACAGGTGGAGACTCTTCGCCCACAGCTTCCCAAACACGGGTAAATATCTTGCCATCCAATTCATAGGTAGGTTGGCTGATGATATTCTTCAAGCACTCATTCCATTGGGCGGTACTGCCAATAGTTTTCGTATCGTAGAAATGCCACAGCTTTACATCAGTAATATGATTTTCCGTCATGCCACCATCTAATATAACCTGAAGGAAGGCGTCGTCATCGGTGTAAAAGCGCAACAGCGTGCCGCCTGTATCAAGCGCAGCCTCGCCTACCGCTTGAATGAGTTGCGAACGAGCGGCCCCTTCTATGGTTAATTCAGGCTCAAGTAAAGAGAGCTTTAAGTTATCCAATTCAAACGAGCCACCTAAATAAAGCCCCATTACTTCAGGTGCTTTAGGTTTTTTTGGCGCTGATTTTTTAAATAGTTTGCTGAACATACTTAATGCCCTTTAGTCGGCGTCAAGCGACGACCAATTAATAGCATTGATGCGTCGCTCGGCAATGTAGAATAATGTATCACCCGCATTCAGCGTGGCTTCAAGTGGTGGATTGACAACCATTTCTTTTACTTGGCTATTCGGCGCATAGCCGATGAAAATAGCGTTGTGTTTGCGTTTTAAATTAACAAAGAGTTTTGCAACTGAAATAGTGGCACTGTCGTCTGGAATTTTCACCGAAAATTGGGCTTGGCCCTCATCAACACTGAGTAAATCGTGATGCAGCATACTTGAACCAGGGTCAAATGCCGCCTTCGCAAGCATCTCGACTGCCACACTCGGAGTGCATTCTACCTTAGGGCAGTGGTCCTGCAGCAGTCCTACTAGGCTTTCATCTTCAAAGTAAGCCACTTGATGGGCATCTGGGTTTCGTTTGGCACAATAAAGTGCGGTAGTCATAGTGATATCGTCTTGCGGATTGTCAATAAGGATAGTTCTGGCATTGGCAATGCAGGCGCGATCCATATCTTCGTCCTTGTTGAACGAGTCAACTTTTACAAATTCAATTACGCCAGGAAGTGGGTTAGTGATATCGGCTTTTACACACAACACAATGTCTGGTCGATCGGGCATGGCATCGCGCTCTCGCAATAATAAATCTAAAAGCAGCATAGTGCGCTGACCATTCCAGCCAATAACCAATATATGTTTATCAAGATGTAAGTTATTCATTCCCAATAACCCTTTTTTCCATTGCTGAGAGACCCACGCGGCAATACGGCCGATGACCATTGCAAAAATACTTAAACCCAGTGGAATTACGTAAAGTGCGACTATTAACTTACCTGCAGATGTGACAGGGGAAAGATCACCGTAACCCACGGTGGAGGCGGTAACTGCAAGCCAGTAGAGAAAATCAACATCGGCAATGAGGTCAACTTCACCTGCAGCGAAAAGTAACCAGTAACTTGAAACGGCGTAAAACGCAGTAGCACCTAAAATGGTGTACCATCGAGATTCTGCAAAATATTGCAGCATAATTTTACGCAGTTTAATCCATGGAGACATAAAACAAACAGCCCTTGTTATGCGTGCTAGTACTCTGCCTTTATGCGTGAAAATTGTCTATGGTTTATGTGTAACAAAGCATTGAAAACCATGTTCAAAAAGAAAGGGAGCGGTGAGCTCCCTTTGGTACTACTTACCTAAGATGCGTGCCAGTTCATCATCAGCAGAGGTCTTTCCGCCTTTGATACCAGCTTCTGCTAGGCGCTTTTCCAAATCACTGCTTGATTCATCACCAGCAAGTTCTTCAGCAGCCTGAAGCTCTGCATTACGCATTTTCTGTTTTTCTTGAATACGAGACAGCGATTCTGTCGCCGTTTTCATTTTGCTGTTAGCCCCCATATGGCGAGATGACACGGCAACTTGCGCTTTTTGCACGCTTTCAGTTGCTTTCACCATATCAACTTGCTGCTCTAATCGGCGCAAGTTAGCTTTTGCCTGCTGAATGTTCTGAGCAAGCTGTTTTTCAGACTGTTGGAACTGATCAAGATAGGCTTGTTCTTGGTCGCGCTCTTCTTTCAGTTCTGAAACTTTCTGGGCACAATCAAGCGCTAGCTGACGGTCTGTGTCAATTGCTTTTCGCGCATGCGCTTCGTATTCTGCGATGGAAGAGTCAAAGCTATCGACTTTTTGTTGTGATAGTTTGCACTTCGCCAAAATTTGCGTACGGGCATGATCTGACTTGCGCAATTCTTCTTTGGCTTCTCTAATTTCTTGTTCCAGAATTCGAATAGCCTGACTGTCTACTACTGACTGCGCAGCCTCGGTCGCACCACCTTTTACTGCAGTTACTAATTTTTTCCACACTGACATTCGCTTCTCCTTAGAAGTAAATTTTAGTTAAGGTGTGTTTCGTAAGCATCAAGGAATGATGCAACATTCTGAAACAGGGTTTCGACTTCAATAACAATACTTTCCGCTTTAGACTGCGCGCTTAGCGCACCGAACGCGGTGTAGTATTCTTCACCTCCAATATTCGATATGCCCACAGTTGTTAATGGGAACACCATATGAGATGACAAAATTTCATGATCTAGCGCAGGCTTATCCTTAACCTCCGACGCTGAAAACAACAAGCTTTCCACTAATATTTGCTCACCGCTAATGGCAAGCCATGCATCAATGCCGTCTTGATTAGCAATTAGTAAGCAGTTTTCCTCTCGTGTTACCACAAAGTCATCGTGCTCTGTAAATAAGGCTTCGATGCTTTCTAGTTCCCAGCTCATACCTTTCTCCTTTAATTATTGAAGCGATAATGTCGTATATGAATGTCGCGTTGCGTGATTTCAACCGTTCCACTGTAGCGACTATTTTCATCTACGCCAATATCTTGACTTGCAGTGTAGACTCACTGTGCCATAATCGTCAATAGCAAATTTGCTTTTTAAGTGTAAAAAAGTGTGTTTTTGTAAATTATATATCACAAGTGGGTGGTTTTGGAGTGGCAATTGAGTGCTAAAAATGCATGGCGTCAAACCGTCGCAAGGGTTGTAAAATCTGAAATGTCAGTGCGAGGGGTTAAATATCAAGCATTAAGCCAGCGCTTAGAAGAAATAGGCGTAGAGCAAAGTGCAGATAACCTTAGAAATAAGGTTAACAAAGGGATAATGGGGGCGGACTTGCTTCTACAAATATTGTACGTACTAAAAGCAAGACCGCTAGATAGTGCACTTTTAGAAGAAATCTTAACTGACCTTAATGAATAAACCGCGTAAAATGTCGGTTTAAAGCGTCGGCATGCAGCCTGGGGTGAGTACCGCAATGCTTTTATCAGGCAAAAAAATACCCAGCACCTAGCTGGGTATCAAAAGATAAGGAATGTTATGGGAGAACATCATCACTATCTGTACGTATCTTAACCGTTTAAGATGGTGGGCGCTATTTATAAATCCCTGTCAAAAGTATGCGACCTTATAATGCGTTATTTTATTTAATACCTTTAAGGGTAAGTGTTTAAATGTGTTGTGCTTTTTTGTATCTGTTCTGGCTTAACTTCAATAGAAGTTCGGTGTCGTACAGCTAGATCGTTTCACAACATGAGACTTAATCCTATTATTTGGTTAACCGAGTTAGTAAAGCAGTACTGTATTTATGAAACTATCTGATTTTAGCTTTGAGCTTCCCGAAAAATTAATCGCAAAATATCCAACGGAGCAGCGAGCTGCGAGCCGTTTGCTTCATTTAGACGGCAAAACTGGCAAAGTAACACACAGCATGTTTGCAGAAATGCTGTCACTGGTAGACGAAGGTGACTTGTTAGTCTTTAACAACACGCGGGTTATTCCAGCTCGCTTGCTAGGCAAGAAAGAAACCGGCGGACAGGTTGAAGTGCTGATTGAACGCATTACCTCCGACAAAAGTGCGCTGGCGCACGTTAGAGCAAGTAAAGCGCCTAAGCCTGGCACTAAGCTAATTCTAGAAGATAAAGTTAATGTGACCGTTACGGGCCGAGATGATGCGCTGTTTATTCTACAGTTTGATCACGAAGAGACAGTGTTGTCGCTGCTTGAGGCACACGGTCACATGCCATTACCTCCTTATATCGACCGTCCAGACGAAAACTCAGATAAAGAGCGTTATCAAACTGTCTACAATGAAAAGCCGGGGGCGGTAGCAGCGCCTACCGCGGGTCTTCATTTTGATGACGCCATTTTGGGGGCACTTAAAGAAAAGGGTGTAAACTTGGCGTTTGTTACGCTGCACGTTGGAGCAGGTACATTTCAACCGGTACGCGTTGACAATATTCAAGAGCACAAAATGCATGCAGAATACGCAGAAGTGCCGCAGGAAGTGGTAGATGCTGTATTGCAAACCAAAGCCAACGGCAAGCGTGTAATAGCGGTTGGGACCACATCGGTTCGCTCACTAGAGTCAGCTGCTAAAGCAAGTAGTGAACGCAGCCACGACGCTATTATTGCGCCCTTTTACGAAGATACTGAAATATTTATTTACCCTGGTTTTGAATTTAAAGTTGTGGATGCCATGTTCACGAACTTCCACCTACCAGAATCTACATTGATGATGCTAATCAGCGCATTTGCGGGTAAAGATAATGTGATGAATGCTTACCAACAAGCCATTGAAAATGAGTATCGCTTTTTCAGTTATGGCGACTCAATGTTCATTGAACGAGCCTAGTTGATTAACGGTGAATTGGCTTTGTATCGTTTTATTCAGGTTTAGTTACAGATAAACATAGATACGGGGCATGATCTCAGCTGAATTACTGGTATAATCGCCGCCAATTTATTTTTATACCCGGCGCAATGGCGCACTAAAGTGGGAATGCTTTCACATGCAATTTGAGTTGTTAAAAACCGAAGGTCGTGCACGACGCGGTCGTTTGGTATTCGAACGTGGTGTAGTTGAAACGCCAGCGTTTATGCCAGTAGGTACGTACGGTACCGTTAAGGGGATGACCCCAGAAGAACTTGAAGACAGTGGTGCACACATTTGTCTTGGTAATACATTTCACCTAATGTTGCGTCCAGGGACTGGCATTATTCGTCAGCATGGCGATCTGCATGATTTTATGAATTGGGACAAACCCATTCTTACCGACTCAGGCGGCTTCCAAGTATTCAGTCTTGGTGATTTACGCAAGATAACGGAAGAAGGTGTTACGTTCCGATCGCCAATTAATGGTGAGAAAATACTTCTTACGCCTGAAAAGTCGATGGAGGTTCAGCGCGACCTTGGCTCTGACATCGTGATGATTTTCGATGAGTGCACGCCATATCCGGCAACGGAGCAGGAAGCGCGTGTATCAATGGAAATGTCTTTACGTTGGGCAAAGCGCAGTAAAGACGCACACGGTGACAACCCAGCTGCACTGTTTGGTATCATCCAAGGCGGTATGTACGAAGGGCTTCGCGATGTGTCATTAGCCGGTCTTGAAGCCATTGGCTTTGACGGTTATGCCATCGGTGGTTTGTCGGTAGGTGAGCCTAAAGAAGATATGATCCGCATCATCGATCATACAGCACCAAAAATTCCGGAAGATAAGCCACGCTATCTAATGGGTGTTGGTAAGCCGGAAGATTTAGTTGAATCGGTTCGCCGCGGTATTGATATGTTTGACTGCGTAATGCCAACGCGTAATGCGCGAAATGGACATTTGTTTGTCACCGAAGGTGTCATTAAGATTCGCAATGCTAAGCATCGAAACGACACTTCACCACTTGACGAGAATTGTGATTGTTACACTTGTAAAAACTATTCTCGCTCATACTTACATCATTTGGACAAGTGTAACGAAATTTTGGGTGCGCGTTTGAACACCATTCACAACCTTCGTTACTATCAACGTGTTATGCAAGGTCTTCGCGATGCGATTGATGCAGGCACGCTCGATGAGTTTGTACAAGAATTCTATGAACAAAAAGGGTTGCCGGTTCCGGCACTATAACAACGATAATATTTGGGGAATTTTATGAGTCTATTTATCTCAAACGCATACGCGCAATCTGCTGGCGGTGCTCAACAAGGCGGTGGCATGGAAATGCTGATCATGTTGGCGGTTTTCGGTTTGATTTTTTACTTCTTACTTTACCGTCCGCAAGCGAAACGCGTAAAAGAGCATAAGAACTTAGTGTCTTCGCTTAGCAAAGGCGACGAGGTACTAACTCAAGGTGGTTTAGTAGGTAAAATCACAAAAGTGTCTGAAGAGAAAGACTTCATCGAAGTGGCACTTAACGATGCTAACAATATTGTTGTTCAGAAGTCTTCTGTGACTGCAGTGCTGCCTAAAGGCACTATGAAGTCACTGTAAGTAACAACCGCCGGGGCCGGGATGCTACCCGGTGCTGGCACGAAAGGATTATCCAGTGCTAAACAAAAACTCAATCTGGAAAGTGCTTAGTGCGCTCATTGTTGTTGCAATGTGCGCGCTTTACGCGCTTCCGAACATTTACGGCGAAGATCACGCTGTACAAATTTCTGCGGGTCGCGACGCTGTAGTCACTGATGCTACGGTCGAACAAGTTAAAGCGACACTTGCTGCAAAAAACATTTCACCTAAACGCGTTGAATTTGAAAACGAACAAATACTTGTGCGCGTATCAGATTCTGATACCCAACTAGTCACGCGAGAAGCGCTAGAAAAAGAGCTGGGTGACGACTATTTCGTTGCTATGAACCTTGCGCCCGATACGCCTGAGTGGCTAGAAGGGCTAGGTGGCGCGCCGATGAAGTTAGGCCTTGATTTACGCGGTGGTGTTCACTTCTTAATGGAAGTGGATATGACAGAAGTTATCGCTAAATCACTAGAAGATGCTGAAAGCGGCTTTCGTACTTCATTGCGTGAAGAAGGGATTCGTTACCGTGGCGTAAAGCAGGTAGATGACCATATTGACATCACGTTCCGCGACGAAGACGCCCTTGATAAAGCTGAGTTCTTTTTGCGTAATCAAAGCCGTGACTTAACCTTTAACCAAATTGATGATTTGACGCTTCGCGCCGTATTTGCAGAAAGCAAATTGCAAGAAATTCGCGAGAATGCCGTGAAGCAAAACATCACCATTATTCGTAACCGTGTAAATCAGCTAGGTGTTGCCGAGCCACTTGTACAAAAGCAAGGTGCTGATCGTATTGTGGTTCAACTACCAGGTATTCAAGACACCGCACGCGCTAAAGAAATTCTAAACGCTACCGCAACGCTTGAATTTCGTATGGTTGACCAGAAAAACGATATTCGCGATGCGTTAAATGGTCGCGTGCCTCCTGGTTCTCAAGTTATTGAAGATCAGCAAGGTATTCCGCAACTTCTCGAGAAGCGCATAATGCTAACGGGAAGTCATATCATTGATGCGAACAGTGGCGTTGATGAATACGGTCTGCCTAATGTAAATATCTCGCTTGACTCAGAAGGTGGTAACAAGATGTCGCGTTCAACGCGTGGCAATATTGGTAAGCCAATGGCGACGGTGTTTATCGAATATAAATCGACTGGCGAGCGCAACAAAGACGGTAAACTTGTTTTTGAGAAGCACGAGCAGGTTATTTCTGTTGCAACTATTCGTGCACAGCTTGGCAGTAAGTTCCAAATCACTGGCCTAGACTCTCCAAAAGAAGCCCGCGACTTGGCACTACTACTTCGCGCTGGTGCGCTTATTGCGCCAATTCAAATTGTTGAAGAACGCACAGTCGGTCCAAGCTTAGGTAAAGAGAATATTGAGCTGGGCATGCAGGCCATTATCTATGGTTTGGCCGCAGTACTTATCTTCATGCTTATTTACTACAAAGCGTTTGGTGTGGTAGCGAATATTGCACTTGTTACTAACTTGGTCATGATTGTCGGCATTATGTCTATGATCCCAGGCGCGACGCTTACACTACCGGGTATGGCAGGTATTGTATTAACCGTTGGTATGGCGGTAGATGCAAACGTGCTCATATTTGAGCGTATTAGGGAAGAGCTTCGTGACGGACGCAGTCCACAACAAGCAATTCACCATGGATACGACAGTGCATTCTCAACCATTTTGGATGCAAACATTACTACGTTCATTGCAGGCCTTATTTTGTTTGCTGTGGGTACAGGCCCAATTAAAGGCTTCTCAATTACGCTTATGATTGGTATTGCTACGTCGATGTTTACCGCTATTTTAGTTACTCGCGTTATTGTTAACGCAGTATGGGGCGGCAAGCGCGTAGAGAAATTGGCGATTTAAGGAGCGTAACATGCAATTATTAAAACTTTCCGATACCGTCAATTTCATGCGCCTTCGCATTCCTGCGATGGTGCTGTCAACGGTGCTTATTTTAGGCTCATTCATATCGCTAGGCGTAAATAGCCTCAACTGGGGCCTTGATTTTACTGGCGGGACTTTGATTGAAGTCGGTTACGAAGATGCTGCGAATCTTGAATCTATTCGTAAGCAGCTAAATAACGCAGAGTTTGAAGACGCTATTGTACAGAACTTTGGTAGTAGCCAAGATGTGCTTATTCGCATTGCACCGCGTGACGGCGTAAAAGCCGTTACCATTGGTGAGCAAGTCCTTGCAGCTTTGCGTGCAGATGGCACCGCAGTAGATATGCGTCGTATCGAGTTCGTAGGGCCTAACGTAGGTGAAGAGCTTACCGAGCAGGGTGGTCTAGCAATGCTAGTCGCTTTACTGTGTATCTTGGTTTATGTAGCAATGCGTTTTGAATGGCGTTTTGCACTGGGCTCAGTATCTGCCCTTGCTCATGACGTTATTCTTACTTTGGGTTTATTCTCTGTACTACAGATTGAATTCGACTTAACGGTACTAGCGGCAGTGCTAGCTGTTATTGGTTACTCACTGAACGATACTATCGTTGTGTCGGACCGTATTCGTGAAAACTTCCGTAAAATCCGTAAGGGTGAACCGGTAGAGATCATCAATATTTCGTTAACGCAAACCTTAAACCGTACCATCATCACTTCATTAACTACTGTGTTGGTATTGGTAGCCTTGTTTTACAAGGGCGGTGCGTTAATTCACGGGTTTGCCACTGCATTGTTATTTGGTGTAGTAGTAGGTACTTACTCGTCTGTCTATATTGCGAGTTCAGTAGCGCTTGCGTTAGGTATCAGCAAGGAAGACTTGATGCCACCTCAAGTGGAAAAAGAAGGTGCAGACTTAGATCCCATGCCTTAATCGCATTTGATTCGTAAAAACAAAAACCGCATCTGTGATGCGGTTTTTTTATATACGGCTTAGAGCTCTCACTAGAAGTTTATGGCGCTAAAACTTGCTTTAAGCTGTCTTTGTAGCGTCTTGAGAGCAACACAGTTTGGCCGTTGTTAAGGGTGATAAGGCCGTCTCCTGTATCGTCATACGTGATAGATTGAATGGAAGGAATTCTTACGGCATGTGAGCGATGGACACGTACGAACCCGTGCATCGCGCCTTCTTTGCAAAATCTGCTTAAGGTATACCGAAGCGGATAAACACCAACGTGAGTGTGTAAGTTGATATAGTTTCCTGAGGCTTCCACTCGCTGAACATCACTGACTTTAACTAAGAATTCTTTATTGAGTTTTTTAACTAGTAAATAGTCAGGCAGTGCAAGTGCTTCACTTTCAAAATCTGGAAGCGAGGTATCACTTTTAATCAGTGACGCTTCACCTATTAGTCGCTGGTAGCCAAATCGCGCAATGTAGTAAAAGGTTACAAGCGTAATATAACCCCAGACATCTTTTCTGTATTCGTAGACAAACTCGCTAATCCAAACCCCAAAGTCGTAACTACGCTCAGACATCAAATAGGCGAGCTTGCGCAGGGCAACCATGAAAACGACATGGGAAACTGAAAATACGCTCGCAAATACAAAATGCCAGCCCAACCAAACGGCGCTGGACTTTTTACTTTTATCAAGAACACGTATGGCTAAGATTAAGGGAATAACCAATATCGCAGTACTTAGTGCACTACTGTACTCCCATACATAAGGCTCCCAGAGTGCCACACTATTACTTTCACTGCGCGAAAATTCCGTCCAGCTAGATGCAGCATTTATCGAGTTATTAATAAATAGATATACGACAAGTAGAAGAAATGCCGCATACTTATGTTTTGGCTCAGTATCGCGAAGATACTGGCTCCATTTTTCATCCCAACTATTCACCGCTTATCCCTAAACCCCTTGTTTTTCGTCACTTAGGCCTTGTTGGTCAGCAACGCAACACAGTAGATATACCAAGTTGATTTGTCACTATTGAATAGGAGTGAAGGCATTGACGCAAGCATATGTTGTTCATGAGTCACGATTAGTTTCTGAAGAAGTAGACACGTTTTCGCTAGGAAGGGAAACAACAAATGCGCAGTTAACCCAGCGTTATTTTGAGTTAGATGCGTTGCGCGTTATCGCATTTGGTGTATTGATTCTGTATCACATAGGCATGTTTTACGTTCTTGATAGGGGATGGCATATAAAAAGCGATGAACAGTTTTCATTGCTACAAGACGTCATGATCTTAACCAATCAATGGCGTATGTCACTCTTGTTTTTAATCTCAGCAATGGTGTTCACTGTCGTATTGTACCGGGGATACGAAAAATATCCCTCTCGTTGTTTGTTTTCACTGAGCATTCTAGGAAAGCGAACACTGCGAATACTAGTGCCACTGTTATTTGGGATGTTTGTCATTGTGGCGCCACAAGTCTTTGTTGAGTGGACGGCAAGTGGAAAACTTCAAATGCCGTTTATCGATTTCTACCTTGCCTATATCAACCCCAATACCGATTTATTTAAAGAGAAGCAATCGATTATTAGGTTACTTACGTGGAATCACCTGTGGTTTTTGCCTTACCTTTTTGTTTATAGCGTACTTATATTGCTTCTGTTTCCACTAATACGCTGGGTTGGGGTAGTTAAATCTACCTTACTCGATAGCTTGCCATTGTTTAGCATCATTGTAGTGACATTGATGACTTATATCTGGCTTGAACTACGTACGGCTTACCCAACAACTCATGACCTTGTCAGCGACTGGTACAGCCATGCTAAGTACTTTTGGGTGATGCTTGTGGGCATGGTAATCGTGCTTCGACCTGCGTTATACACGGCGGTGATGAGAGCGCGCTATATAAGTCTTACTTTCGCGATAACGCTTTATAGCGTGATTATACTAGATCGACATGACATGCTTGGCGCGACAGGAGAATTAATGGAGTCCTCTTTTAGCTTTCGGGTATTAGTGGGCGTTATTGTTGTGCTCAATCATTGGGCTTGGCTTGCGGCAATTTTGGGGTTTGGCCAAAAGTACTTATCTAAACCGAGCAAAGTTATTAGCTACTTAAACCGTGGCGTGCTGCCTTATTACATGGTTCATCAAACACTTATCGTGGTAGCCGCATTTTATTTGAGTTCTCGCGTTTCTTCTACATTGGCAGAGTTTTTGGGTATCACGCTAATCACACTTGTTGGGTGTGCAATAACTTTTGAGATTGCAAAACGATTTTTAGTGTTACGATTTTTGTTTGGCTTGAAGCTAAAGGGTGCTCAAAAGAGTGAGTAAAAAGAAATCCGTTTAATGGCCGTGGGTAAGTGAATGTATTGGCTTTCGACAACACGCTGATACATACAAAAAAAGGCGCTATATTTGATAGCGCCTTTCGATTCGTAGCAGTGTTTATGGCTGTGAGTAATAGCCCAGTGAGCTAGGTCACTTATTTAAG
The DNA here is from genome assembly GCF_020515205.1 of Alteromonas sp. McT4-15. Taxonomy (NCBI): domain Bacteria; kingdom Pseudomonadati; phylum Pseudomonadota; class Gammaproteobacteria; order Alteromonadales; family Alteromonadaceae; genus Alteromonas; species Alteromonas sp. McT4-15. Next base: position 42,427 of record NZ_JAJALG010000008.1, on the reverse strand, counting down.
GTGCTTAACAAGCCCTTGAACCACTTTCACACTACCTGCGACAATTTCGCCTTTGTGCAATGGATCGTTGCCACCTTTAAAGTCTGTTACCAGGCCGCCAGCTTCACGAACAATAAGCTCGCCCGCTGCGATGTCCCAAGATTTGATACCGCGCTCCCAGTAACCGTCGTGACGACCTGCTGCAACATAAGCAAGATCAAGTGCCGCACTACCACCACGGCGGATGTCACCTACTTCGTGGAAAATCTTATTAAGGCTTAGCGCATACTCGCCAAACTGAGATTTATTCTTAAACGGCAGACCCGTTGCAATAATAGTTTCAGTAAGATCGCGAGGCTTAGAAGCACGAATACGGTAACCGTTAAGCTGTGCGCCTTGACCACGGCTTGCGGTAAATAACTCGCTACGGATAGGGTCGAATACAACAGCTTGGTCTAAACGACCTTTATGCAAAAGTGCAATCGAAACGGCAAAGTGAGGAATGCCTTTAATAAAATTGGTAGTGCCATCTAGTGGGTCGATAATCCACTGATAATCAGTTTCTTTTCCGTGAATTTCACCCATCTCTTCGCCCAAGAAGCAATGTTCTGGGTATGATTGCTGAATTTTGTAAACAATAGCTTGTTCTGCTTCTTTATCAACTTGTGTAACAAAGTCGTTTAAGCCTTTAGACTCAGTTGCAACTTCATTATGTTTTTCAAAACCGCGAACAATAACTGTTCCAGCCGCACGCGCAGCGCGCACCGCAATATTCAGCATAGGATGCATAGATAAACCACCAATTGTAAAAGACCAATGAAACTAACTAGCTGTACAAAAAATAGCTAGTTGTTTTCGAAAACGGGCGGAGTCTACCAGAATCATTCTGTGATGCAAATGAAATTACCATCGGTATATATGATGTGCTTAAAACCATTTCCCTTAAATAGCCATCTATACTGCTACTGTGCTACACTCGCTCACAAATGAAGTAGTAAGATTCAGCGTGATTGGTCGCTGGTGTCTTGTTTTAGAAAGTACGTAGGTATCGCAGGCATGCTCGAAAATATTCGCATTATTTTGGTTAACACCTCACACACTGGCAACATCGGCTCAACGGCGCGTGCCATGAAAACGATGGGGCTAAGTAGTCTGTATCTTGTGGACCCGGTAAATGAACCAGATGGGCAAGCCAGTGCACTTGCTGCTGGTGCAGGTGATGTGTTGGCAAACGCGAAAATTGTGAGCACATTGGAAGAAGCGGTAAAAGACTGTGGGTTAGTGGTTGGAACTTCTGCTCGCTCTCGCACGCATTCTTGGCCAATGCTTGGCCCGCGCGATTGTGGCGAGAAGTTGGTTCAAGAAGTCGAAAAGTACCCGGTTGCATTAGTATTTGGTCGTGAAAACAGTGGGTTAACTAATGAAGAGTTGCAACAGTGTCATTTTCATATGTGTATTCCTGCTAACCCAGAATATAGCTCGCTAAACTTGGCGGCGGCTGTTCAAACCCTGTGTTACGAAATTCGTATGGCATTTCTAAATCGTGAAACTTATCCGAGTGTGGAAGAAGAATACCCACTTAATGAAGACCTAGAGCGTTTTTACGTGCACTTGGAGTCAACGCTAGAAAGTACTTCGTTTATTCGTAAAAGTCACCCAGGTGTGGTGATGACAAAGCTACGTCGCTTATTCAACCGTGCCCGTCCTGAGTCACAAGAGTTAAATATTCTTCGTGGCATATTGGCGTCAATTGACAAGTCTATTAAGCAAAACGGTGAGGACGAGAGCGCGTCTGGCACTGGTTCTGAAAAAGAGTAATCACCTATGTTTGCCCGTATAAAAGACGATATACAAGGGGTATTTCATCGCGATCCGGCCGCTCGAAATACGTTTGAAGTATTAACCAATTACCCTGGACTTCACGCGGTATGGTTACACCGCCTTAGCCACAAATTGTGGAAAGCTGAGTGGAAGTGGTTAGCTCGCACATTATCGACCTTCAGTCGTTGGTTAACCGGGATTGAAATTCATCCCGGCGCAACGTTGGGCAGGCGGGTTTTCATTGACCATGGAATGGGCGTTGTTATCGGGGAAACCGCGGAAATAGGTGACGATGTTACTCTTTATCACGGCGTCACACTTGGCGGCACAAGTTGGAAAGCGGGCAAACGTCACCCTACGTTGAAAAACGGTGCAGTAGTAGGGGCAGGTGCAAAAGTCTTAGGGCCGATTATCATTGGAGAAAATGCCAAAGTAGGCTCTAATTCAGTGGTTGTTAAGGATATTCCAGATGGCGCTACCGCCGTTGGCATACCTGGTCGTATCATCATTTCTAAGCAGAAAGAATTGACAGCCAGTACAAACCCACAGCGCGACAAGATAGCACAAAAGTACGGCTTCGATGCGTATGCAGTAGCGCCAGACAATCCAGACCCGGTGGCCAATGCGATGGGCATTATGTTGGAACATATGCATCAGATGGACACGAAAGTAGAAGAAATGTGCAAAGTTATCCAGTCACTGGGTGGCGATGTTTGTACCGATAATCTGCATAATATTAGTGCCGAAGACTTCGCTAATACCGGTATAGAGCTGACTGATTCTCAGCAGAGAGAAAAAGCCCATTCCTCGTTCGACCCTGCAATCTAAGAATGTAATTGGGTTAATCTATAATACCTGACTAAATTACTAGGTCTTATACTTGACCATTTTAGTCGGGTATGTGAAAATTCCCGCCATCAAAAACGGCGGGAGAATTCAATGAAACTCACTTCTAAAGGGCGCTATGCAGTAACTGCGATGCTTGATGTAGCTTTGCACTCTAAGCGTGGTCCAGTGCCTCTTGCCGATATATCAGAACGACAAGAAATATCCCTATCATATTTAGAGCAGCTTTTTTCTAGACTGCGCAAAGAGCAACTTGTAGACAGCGTACGCGGTCCTGGCGGTGGTTACTTGCTTGGACGTGAAGCATGTGAAATTGCCATAGGTGAAGTTATTCGCGCGGTAGATGAGTCTATCGACGCTACTCGATGCCAGGGGCAGGCCGATTGCCAAGGTGGCGACCGTTGTTTGACCCATAGCTTGTGGCAAGACTTAAGCGATCGTATTTCAGTGTTTTTAGACTCAATCACTTTAGGCGAGTTAATGGCGAAACGCGATGTGCAAGAAGTCGCTGGACGCCAAGACTCTGCAGCGTCATTGCGCAATATCGCTAACGACATTGAAGTTAGTATTCAACTTTAAGTAGGTTTTGAATAACCCATGGCTTTATCAACACCCATTTACCTCGATTATGCTGCTACCACGCCAGTAGACCCAACTGTTGCAGACGTTATGGCCAAGTGCCTGACGCTAGACGGTAACTTTGGTAACCCAGCATCACGAAGCTACCGCTTTGGCTGGATGGCGGAAGAAGCGGTAGACGTAGCGCGCAATCAAATTAGTGATGCCTTAAATTGCGATCCTCGCGAAATTGTTTTTACTTCAGGGGCCACCGAGTCTAACAACCTTGCTATCAAGGGAGTGGCGCAGGGATATGCAAGTAAAGGCAAACACATTATTACGGTTAATACAGAGCACAAAGCTGTGCTCGATACCTGTGAATACCTTGAAGAGCAAGGGTTCGAAGTAACCTACCTTTGTGTACAGCAAGACGGATTAGTGAATCTTGACGATTTAAAAAGCGCCATGCGTGACGACACTATCTTAGTCTCTGTGATGCATGTAAATAATGAACTAGGTGTTATCCAAGATATTCAAACTATCGGTGAGTTATGTCGAGACAAAGGGATTTTGTTCCATGTCGATGGCGCACAAAGCGTTGGCAAAATAGCGATTGACCTTGCTGAACTTCCCGTGGATTTACTGTCTATTTCCGCTCATAAAATGTATGGGCCAAAGGGCATGGGAGCGCTTTTCGTTCGTCGTCGTCCTAAAATTAATCTGGTTGCTCAAATTCACGGCGGTGGCCATGAGCGTGGTATGCGCTCTGGTACGTTAGCCACCCATCAAATTGTAGGCATGGGAGAAGCCATTACGCTTGCAGTGACAAATTTAGCCGACGAGGGTAAACGCATAATGGCTTTGCGGGAAGCGTTGTGGAAGGGAATAGAGCAGGTAGGTGATGTGTATTTAAACGGGCATGAAACCCAACGTATTCCAGGTATTTTAAATGTCAGTTTTGCGGGCGTAGATGGTGAAAGCTTGATGATGGGGCTTAATGATATCGCCGTGTCATCGGGATCAGCATGTACATCAGCAAGCCTTGAGCCGTCTTATGTGCTAAAGGCCATCGGTCGAAGTAATGAACTTGCTCACGCAGGTATACGCTTTAGCGTGGGCAGATTTACAACCCAAGACGATATTGATTACGTAATAACGAAAGTGACGGATGTTGTTACTCGATTACGAGACGCAGCAATCGCATAAGTAAACGTTATAGCGCGTTAAAGAAATTTTAAGCTTGGCGGCGGTAAATAAACGGCTGAATATTTGAGTGAAATAGTCGGGTATTATATAATACCGCACCAATTTTTTAGGCTGCCCTTTTTGTAGCGAGTGGTTTGTTTGAGGTTTGCGTAGTGAATTCATTGAATGTAAACGCACTCAAATACACAGAAACTCAGTAATCACCAAGACCGTGGGGTGGTTGCTGTGCTGCGTAGACAGCAAATGGCAGCAAATGCAGGCAAACAAGTGAGATCCCAACATGAGTGAACAGATCGAACAGGCGTTAGAGAGAAAGTACGAAGCCGGTTTCTACTCTGAAATCGAATCGGAAACGTTTGAAAGCGGCCTGGACGAGTCGGTTATCCGCCGCATATCAGCAATGAAAAACGAGCCTGAATGGATGCTTGAATGGCGTTTGAAGTCTTATCATGCTTGGCTAGAAATGGAAGAGCCGGACTGGGCGCACGTCGACTATCCAAAAATAGACTATCAGGCCATTTCTTATTACTCGGCACCAAAGAGTATGAAAGACAAGCCTAAGTCACTTGACGAAGTAGACCCAGAACTTCTTCGCACCTACGAAAAGCTTGGTATCCCGCTTCATGAGCAGGAAATGCTGGCAGGCGTTGCGGTAGACGCAGTATTCGACTCGGTCTCTGTTGTGACTACGTTCCGTGAAAAGCTGGAAGAAGCGGGCGTTATCTTTTGCCCAATTTCTGAAGCGCTTCAGAAGTACCCAGACCTTGTTAAAAAATACATTGGCTCGGTAGTTCCGCGCACTGACAACTACTTTGCTGCACTTAATAGCGCTGTATTTACTGACGGTTCATTTGTTTACATTCCAAAAGGCACACGCTGCCCAATGGAGCTTTCTACCTATTTCCGTATTAACGAAATGAACACCGGTCAGTTCGAGCGTACATTGATTGTTGCTGATGAAGGCAGCTACGTGAGTTATCTTGAAGGCTGTACAGCACCTCAGCGTGACGAAAACCAGCTGCACGCGGCAGTGGTTGAGTTAGTGGCAATGGATGACGCGCAAATCAAATACTCAACGGTACAAAACTGGTATCCAGGTGATGAAAACGGTAAAGGCGGTATCTACAACTTCGTTACTAAACGCGGTGTAGCGCATACCAATGCCAAAATTTCGTGGACACAGGTAGAAACGGGGTCTGCGGTTACGTGGAAATACCCTAGCTGTGTGCTTAAAGGCGATAACAGTGTAGGTGAGTTCTACTCAGTAGCGCTTACGCGAGGTCGTCAGCAAGCTGATACCGGGACTAAGATGATCCACGTGGGTAAAAATACCAAGTCGACTATTATCTCAAAAGGTATATCAGCGGGTAACAGCAACAACGCTTATCGCGGGCTGGTTCAAATGGGGCCGCGCGCAGACGGCGCACGTAATTTCACCGAGTGCGACTCGCTACTGATTGGTGATAAGTGTGGCGCTCACACGTTCCCGTACATCGAAAGCCGTAACCCTTCAGCCATTGTTGAGCACGAAGCAACAACATCGAAGGTAAGCGACGAACAATTATTCCTGTGTCAGCAACGTGGCTTAGACACAGAAAAGGCCGTTTCTATGATTGTTAACGGTTTCTGTAAAGAAGTATTCAAAGAGCTGCCTATGGAATTTGCCGTTGAAGCCGGCAAGCTGCTCGAAATTAGTCTTGAAGGTTCAGTGGGGTAATCAATGCTTAGTATCAATAATTTACATGCCAGCGTGGAAGAGAAAAACATCATTAAAGGTCTTAACCTTGAAGTTAAACCTGGTGAAGTGCACGCTATCATGGGCCCCAACGGTGCCGGTAAAAGTACATTAGGTTACGTGCTATCTGGCCGCGACGGCTACGAAGTAAGCGAAGGTGAAGCCACGCTAAACGGTAAAGACCTGCTTGAACTTGAAGTAGAAGAGCGCGCTCGCGAAGGCCTTTTCCTTGCTTTCCAATACCCGGTAGAAATTCCAGGTGTTAGCAACATGGAATTTATGAAAGAGTCGGTTAACGCTATGCGTGAACAACGTGGCGAAGAGCCGTTAAGCGCTGCAGAATTTTTAAAGAAAGCAAAAGAAGCGTGCAAACAAGTACAGCTTCCTTTGGATTTCTTAAAGCGTGGTGTTAACGAAGGTTTCTCTGGTGGTGAGAAAAAGCGTAACGAAATCATGCAAATGATTTTGCTAGAGCCAAAGCTTTGTATTCTTGACGAATCAGACTCTGGCCTTGACGTTGACGCTCTACAAGTTGTTGCAGACGGTGTAAACAGCCAACGCGACGGTGAGCGCAGTTTCATCGTTGTTACTCACTATCAGCGCCTTCTAGACTACATTAAGCCTGACTTCGTACATATCCTTGCTGACGGCAAAATTGTGAAAAGCGGCGACGCGTCACTTGCACTTGAAGTAGAGAAGAGCGGTTATGCTTTCCTAGGTAAAGGCTATGAGGAGGCTGAGGCATGAGTCAATGGCTAGACCAGGTCATTGATGCGGCGCAAATCTCCGATTATTTAGCGCCCGTGCGTCAACAGGCCTTAACGCAGTTAAAAGCCGATGGCTGGCCCGCACGTCGTAACGAAAGCTGGCGGTTTACGCCACTTACGTCACTTGAAAAGCGTGAGGCGAAGCAAGCCGTTCAGGCAGACAATTTGCCAGTGCCGGCAATTGACAATTTAAATGCTATCGACCTTGTCTTTGTTGATGGTGTCTTGGTAACGCAGGTTAATACCCTAGACGTGCCAGCTGGCATGACTATTACATCACTAAACAGCGATGACACGGCTACCCAGCAGGCTATTAGCAGCGTATACGGTCAGGTTAAGCCTACACGTCATATGTTTGGCCTAGTGAACGATGCACTATGCCAACACGGTATATTCATCAATGTAGAAGCTGGTGCGAAAATTGACACGCCAGTTCGCATTGTGAACATGACATCACAAGATGTAGATGCTCACACGCGTGTTGTAGTAAAGCTAGCTGAAGGCGCAAGCGCCACGGTTATTGAGCAAGGCTTTGGTGATACCGAAAGCCTAACTACTGCTTTTGCTGAATACGACTTGGCTGATGATGCGCATCTTGAGCACTATCGTTTTGCAATGTTCACCGGTAAAGCAAAGCAGCTAGGTGGTAGTCACTTTAAGCTTCATAACCGCACCACGCTAAACAGCACCATGGTAGGTTACGGAAGTGAGCTTTCGCGTTTAGATGTAGATATTCATCACGCTGGCGAGTTTGCCGATGCGAAAATGAACGCCATTTATCTTCTGGCAGAAGGCGAGCTATTCGACCTTCACTCAACCATTGAGCACGCCATGCCAAATGGCACAACAGAAGAGAACGCGCGCGGTATTGTTGGTGATAAAGCGCGCGCTGTATTTAATGGTCGTATCCACATTCATCGCGATGCCCAAAAGACATTGGCTGAACTTAACAACCGCAACTTGTTGCTATCTCGCCGCGGTGTTATCAACACTAAGCCAGAGCTTGAAATTTATGCTGACGACGTAAAATGTGCCCACGGTGCAACGGTGGCAGAAATTGAAGAAGAAGCCTTGTATTACTTGCTAACGCGCGGTGTTTCTCGCAGCAAGGCACTAGTGATGCTTAACTTTGGCTTTATTCAAGAGCTTATCAACGACGTACCAAACACTGCGGTACGTGAATGGCTAGCGCCAATTTTAAGTGAGCGTTTCGCCCAAATGGAGGTGAAATGAGCTTAGACGTTGCAGCACTTCGTGCCCAGTTTCCCATTTTATCTAAAACGGTAGACGGCAAGCCGCTGGTATACCTTGATAACGCGGCTACCACGCAAAAGCCTCAGGCTGTGATTGACGCGTTAATGGATTTTTACACGGGTACGAATGCAAACGTGCACCGCGGTGCGCACCATTTATCTGATGAAGCCACGCGTCGCTATGAAAATGCACGAAGCAGCGTTGCGAGTTTTATCAACGCCAATGCCCGCGAAGAGGTTATCTGGACTTCAGGTACCACTGAAGCCATTAATATTGTTGCTAATGGCCTTGGTCAACTTCTCAATGAAGGTGACGAAGTGATGGTGACTGAACTTGAACACCACGCCAACTTGGTAACTTGGCAACAAGCATGTCGCCGCTCTGGCGCAACGCTAAACGTTGTGCCTATTTTTGACAGTGGTGAGCTTGATGTTGACGCTTTCGATAGACTGCTGTCTGACAACACCAAAATGGTGGCGTTCCCGCATGTATCCAATGCATTGGGCACAGTAAACCCGATTAAACAGCTTACTCAAAAAGCTAAAGCGGTTGGTGCATGGGTGTTGGTTGATGGCGCACAAGGTATTGCTCACGGCGGTGTTGACGTACAAGACATCGGCTGTGATTTTTATGCGTTTTCAGGGCACAAGCTATTTGGTCCAACGGGCATTGGCTGCTTGTGGGGCAAAAAAGACGTACTTGAAACATGGCCTGTATGGCAGGTAGGCGGCGAAATGATTAAAGACGTTACCTATCATGAAGCCACATGGGGAGCATTACCAAACCGCCTAGAGGCTGGTACGCCAAACATTGCTGGAGCTATCGGCATGGGCGCAGCGGTAGATTGGTTTAGTGCACTTGATGTACAAGCGCTACACGCACATGAGCAACAGCTACTTGCCTACGCGACCGAGCAAGCACAGGCCCTCGAGGGAATGCGCATTATTGGTACTGCTCCTAATAAAGTTGGGGTACTAAGCTTTTTACTGGACGGCGCGCATCCGGCAGATGTCGGTTTTATTCTTGACCGACAGGGCGTGGCGATCCGCACAGGTGATAACTGTGCGCAGCCATTAATGAAACGTTTTGGTATTCCAGGCACCGCGCGTGCGTCGTTCTCAATTTATAATACGCTTGAAGAAGTCGACAGCTTATTTGCTGCCCTTAAAAAAGCAAAAATGATGTTGGCCTAAGGAGGCATTATGAGTGTTGAAACCTTTGTACCAAGTACAAAACTCATTACGCTAACTGACAGTGCCGTTAAGCATTTCGAAAGTAAGCTTAAAGACAAGCCTGGTCAGTTAATTCGTTTATCGACAAAAGTAAGCGGCTGCACAGGTTACGCTTATGTACTTGATTTCGCAGACAGCGCACAAGCGGACGATGAAATCATTGAGATATCACCAATGCTAAATGTCGCGGTAGCATCAGACGCGACAGAGCTTTTACGTAATACAGAAATTGATTACGTAATGGAAGGCGTTAACGGCGTGATCAAATACAACAACCCTAACGTGGTTGACGAATGCGGTTGTGGCGAGAGCTTTAACGTAGGTTAATGGTTAAGGCCAGCAATAAAATAGGCACGAAGTAGTATATGAAGCAGAAGATGGTGACTACTGAGCGCGACTGTAAAGCGCGTTTAGTACCCGCGGGTAACCCAACCGTTATTCCTGAAGGCGAGTTTGTGAATATCACGCAAGAGCTCGGTGGTAATTACACGGTTACGTGGCGTGGAAACATGTACCGTATTGACGGTACAGACGCGGGTGCCATTGGCCGCAAAGCTATGACGCTGAGCTTCGATGCACCAGAAGACGGTAACATTAGCGAACAGCAAGTGTGGGATGCGTTAGAGACCATCTTCGACCCAGAAATACCCATTAACTTGGTGTCGCTCGGCCTCATCTACAAAGTAGACATCGACCAAGCTTCAGGTGATGTCAACATTGATATGACGCTAACTGCACCAGGCTGCGGTATGGGACCAGTACTTGTCGGTGATGTGGAATATCGTGTTGCAATGGTGCCTCACGTTAAGAATGTGAATGTTGAGTTGGTATTCGACCCAGCATGGTCACGCGAAATGATGAGCGAAGAAGCGCAGCTTGAAGCCGGGCTGTTTTTCTAAGTCGTATTCTCACAACATTTTCAATTTACCTTTTGACATATTAAACGGAAATAACCATGCAATTACCTAGCAGTGATGAAATTATTGATGATTTAGCGTTCTTCGACGATTGGGAACAGCGTTATCAGTACATTATCGACTTAGGTAAATCTATTCCTGGTTTATCTGAAGAGGCAAAAACGCCAGAGCGTTTAGTAAAAGGATGTCAGAGCAGTGTGTGGCTCGTTGAATCATACGATGGCAACAAAATTACCTTCGATGTCGACAGCGACGCGGTTATTGTTCAAGGTCTTTTAGCGCTGGTGTTGGCTGCCTACAACGATAAAACACCCAGCGATATCATCGCATTTGATATTGATGGTTATTTCGAAGCTTTAGACCTAGAGCGCCACATTACTCCAACACGCGGTAACGGTTTACGCGCCATCGTGGGTAAAATTCAAGAGCTTGCAAAAGCCAACGCATAAGTTGTAAACACCGATATTCGCCTGACAGGTATTTCTTATTCAGTGCCTGTCAGCGCAATGTAATGTGTACACTGTCATCATATTGTCATATATCATGCGCTACTCTAGCGCTAGCTTTGCCCCTAAAAACAATACTTTAAGTTTGATTTCACATAGGCTCTAGTCAAGCTGGTATTTATTGCCTATAATTCGCGACCAAAATTTTTAAAGATACATACTATTTGTTTGGAGAGAGAACATGGCTCTTGAGCGTACTTTTTCGATTATCAAGCCTGATGCGGTAGCTAAAAACGTTATCGGTGCAATTTACAACCGTTTCGAATCTGCAGGTCTTCGCATTGTGGCATCTAAGATGATCCACATGAGCAAAGAGCAAGCAGAAGGCTTCTATGCAGAACACAAAGAGCGTCCTTTCTTCGGCGCACTTGTAGACTTCATGACATCTGGTCCAGTTATGGTTCAAGTACTAGAAGGCGAAAACGCTGTTCTAGCTAACCGTGAAATCATGGGCGCGACTAACCCAGCTGATGCAGCTGCAGGTACACTTCGCTCTGACTACGCAGCGTCTATCGACGAAAACGCAGTTCACGGTTCTGACGCACCTGAGTCAGCAGCGCGCGAAATCGCATACTTCTTCTCTGAAGAAGAAATCTGCCCACGTACTCGCTAAGCGAAGACAGGTAGAAACAAAAACGGGGCCTAAGGGCCCCGTTTTTGTTTCTAAGTCCCTCTTAGTGTCTGAGCACGCGTTATGCTGCTTTGCTCGGCGCTCATTTAGGCATACTAAACTACGCGTCTCGCGCATTGCCAAACTTAACCTTTCTCTGCGTTAAATCGGCTTTTTCTCAAATCTCATCTGTGGTAAAATCCGCGCAAAATTTAATCAGCGCTTTTCTTTTTCTTAAATGTCGCTCAAGACATAGTCGAATCGCTGGTTTTTACATCATATTCAGCAGTAAGAGGGGTATCCCTCGAAGGTAAAAGGGTCATCTTATTCATGGCAAAAACTAACTTATTAAACTTAAATCGCGAAGGCTTGCGCAATTTCTTTAAGGAAATGGGCGAGAAACCATTTCGTGCCGACCAGGTAATGAAGTGGATTTACCAGCACGGTATTAGCGATTTCGAGGAAATGAGTAACCTAAATAAAAACCTTCGCGCGATGCTCATTGAAAACTGCGAAATTAAAGCGCCTGAAATTGCGTACTTCCAAGAAGCCAGCGACGGTACTATTAAGTTTGCACTTACCCTTGAAGGTGGTCAGGAAGTTGAATCTGTGTGGATCCCTGAAACAGACCGCGCAACGCTTTGCGTATCATCACAGGTTGGTTGTGCACTAGAATGCACATTCTGCTCGACTGCGCAGCAAGGCTTTAACCGTAACCTAAGCGTTAGCGAAATTATTGGTCAGGTTTGGCGTGTTGCTACCTTCCTTGGATTATCAAAAGATTCTAGCAAACGCCCAATTACGAATGTAGTGATGATGGGCATGGGTGAGCCGTTGCTTAACCTTAAAAACGTAGTGCCGGCTATGGACATCATGTTAGACGACTTTGGCTTTGGTTTGTCAAAACGTCGCGTTACCTTAAGTACATCAGGTGTTGTGCCTGCACTTGATATGTTAGGGGACCAAATCGATGTGGCGTTAGCAATATCGCTTCATGCGCCAACAGACGAGTTGCGCAACGAAATTGTGCCGATTAACAAAAAATACAACATTGAAGCATTTTTGGCTGGCGTGCGTCGCTATCTGGCGAAGTCAAAAGCAAACCAAGGCCGTGTTACTGTCGAGTACGTTATGCTGTCAAACATCAATGACAGTACGGAACAAGCACATCAGTTGGCAAAAGTATTAAAAGACACACCAAGTAAAATAAACTTAATACCTTTTAACCCATACCCGGGTTCACCTTACACTTGCTCAAGTAACTCACGCATCGATAGGTTTGCAAAAGTGCTTATGGAATATGGGTTTACCACCGTTGTGCGCAAAACACGGGGGGACGATATCGACGCTGCTTGTGGTCAATTAGTGGGTGATGTCGTCGATAGAACGAAAAGATTATTAAAAAAACAGATGAAGGGCGAAGCAATTTCGGTAAAAATGGCCCAATAATCATTAAGATATTAGGGTAAGACTATGCTAGCGGGATTGCAAACAGGGCTAAAGAATACATTACTCGGTGCTGCCTTAGTGGCGGCACTTGCCAGTACAGGGTGTGTCAGTAATGATCCATCGGGTGTCTACGGCGGTAATTTCGATAGGGAAGAGGCTGCCAAAACACGCATGTCGCTTGGTCTTACCTACCTACAAAACAACAACTATTCTCAGGCCAAGAAAAATCTCGACAAAGCGCTTGAATTCAATCCCCGTTCTGCAGACGTTCAATACGCGATGGCGTATTACTACCAACTCGTGGGCGACAACCAGCGCGCTGAATCTTTCTATGAAGCGGCTATTGATTTGGCGCCTAATAATGGGGATATCGCCAATAGCTATGGCGCGTTTAAATGCCAAAATGGTCAATACGAGCAGGCCAAAACTTACTTTTTTGACGCCATCAATAACCGCCTTTACTCGAACGCTGCGCAAACCTATGAAAACTTGGCGTTGTGTGCACAAAGTCAAGGGCAATTAGAAGAGGCGATAGGTTATTTCAACGAGGCGCTTAAACACCAGCCCGCGCGTGGAAAAAGCCTATTCTTACTTACTGAACTTTATGTTGTCTCTGAGCAGTATGATTTAGCGAAAGCGACCTTAGATAAATATGAAAAGGTGGCGCGAGTCACTCCTGATTCACTGTGGTTAGCGTATGAAATAGCTAAAGGGCAGGGGGATTTTGAAACCGCCAAAGGTTACGGCGACATGATGGTATCGGTGTACCCAGATAATGCATTGACGAAACGCTACGTGGAAGATAGCAAGTCGCTTCAACGCAGAGTTGTGAAAACCGTAAAGTCTACTCAATCTGAAAATGTATTAAGTTCGGGTCAAAAAACGAATGTAGTTGAAGTTAATACAGACATTGTTGCAAAAAGTGATGAGCAAGCGCCAGAATCAACGCAAACGGAATCAACGGAACCTGAATCCACCTCTCAAAGCACATTTGCGACAGACACAGATACCTCTAATGATCAAAATACTGAATTATCTGAACAAACAGCTAAAATCCATGTAGTAAAACCCGGCGAAAACTTATATCGTATTTCTCTATTACACAATATCAAAATGGCGACGCTGCGAGAGTGGAATAACCTAGACAATACTGGCGCTATAATTGCTGGTCAGTCGCTTTGGTTAGTACCACCTAATATGCAGGAGGAATAAGATTTAATGGTGTCAGAAGAAAACGCGAAACATGAAGTAAATTCGCAACAACAAGAAAGCACGCCAAGTCCAGGGGCCATGCTGAAAGCGCGACGCGAAACGCTTGGCCTTTCTCAACAGGATATCGCTGATAAGCTATTTTTAAAAGTAAACCAAATCAACGATTTAGAGTGTGATGTTATCGACGAAAAGTCGTCAGTAACCTTTACCAAAGGTTATGTAAGAAATTATGCCAAACAATTAGGACTTGATTCTCAAGCCGTCATTGAAGCCTTTGAGCGTTATCATAATCAAACATCGGTACCTTCATCGGAAAAGCTTCAGAGCTTCTCGAAACGTGTCGCAAAACAGACACATGACGACCGTTGGATGATGGTGACCTATATTATACTGCTGCTTATCATTGCAGGCGTGGTTGCTTGGTGGTATCAGCAACCAAGTGATGACACGGTTTCCGATCTCACATTGCCTGAAGCCGTTAAGCGCGAAGCCGCTAATACACCCATTCCTTCACAACCCGCTGACGACAATACTGAGTTTGCTGAAAGCGCGATAGATGATGAGCCAAGCGAGAGTGATGTTTCTTTTGAAAATGAAGCGACTGAAGGTGCGCAACCATCAACGAATTTATCGAGCTTGGACAATGATGGGTTCACACAAGAAGGTGACTTGGATGACGGTGCGATATCATCACCTGATACGGCGGTGAATGATAGCAATAATCTGACAAACTTACTGAATAGTGATGCAGTTGAATCAGCGCCTTCGCTTGAGTTGTCTAGCGATGCAGCGCCGATTTCAATGTCATTCACCTTTGATGATGATTGCTGGGTGAATATTAAAGATGCCACGGGCGAGGCAATTGCCTATGGTGTTAAGCAAAAAGGTCGAGTAATGGAAATTCAGGGCGTACCTCCTGTTGAAGTTACGCTCGGCGCACCGGATAATGTGCGCATATCAGTTAATGGCGAGTCTGTTGATATTTCTTCATACCAAAACGGTAGAACAGCTCGTTTCACACTTCCCATGTAGGTAAATAGATGTTTGCAGAAAGCCCTATTAAGCGCAGAAAGTCTACGCGTATTAATGTAGGAAATGTTCCCATTGGCGATGGTGCCCCCATTGCTGTTCAATCGATGACAAACACGCGTACCACAGATGTGGCTGCGACTGTCGATCAAATAAACCGTATAGTTGCTGTAGGTGGTGAGATCGTTCGTGTATCTGTGCCTACCATGGAAGCGGCTGAAGCATTTAAAGAGATTAAAAAGCAGGTGAGTGTGCCACTTGTGGCCGACATTCATTTTGATTACCGCATAGCGCTTAAGGTTGCCGAATATGGTGTGGATTGCTTGCGCATAAATCCAGGTAACATAGGAAATATGGAGCGTGTTCGCTCTGTTGTTGATTGTGCAAAAGACAAAAACATTCCTATTCGTATTGGGGTAAACGGTGGCTCGTTAGAGAAAGACTTACAAGAGAAGTACGGTGAGCCAACACCCGAAGCGCTCGTTGAATCGGCTATGCGACACGTGGATATTCTCGATAAGCTTAATTTTGACCAATTTAAAGTAAGCGTAAAAGCATCAGATGTCTTTTTGGCAGTAGGAGCATATCGTTTATTGGCACAAAAAATAGACCAGCCGTTGCATCTTGGCATCACTGAGGCCGGTGGGCAGCGAGCAGGTGCTGTGAAAAGTGCGGTTGGTTTAGGGATGTTATTGGCTGAAGGTATTGGCGATACATTACGCGTATCACTTGCTGCCGACCCAGTAGAAGAGATCAAAGTAGGCTTTGATATTCTAAAGTCACTGCGTATTCGCTCGCGCGGTATCAACTTTATTGCTTGCCCTAGTTGCTCAAGACAAGAGTTCGATGTTATCGGTACGGTCAATGCGTTAGAGCAGCGCTTAGAAGATATTCTAACGCCTATGGATGTTTCGATAATTGGTTGCGTAGTTAACGGTCCCGGCGAGGCTGAGGTTTCAGATCTAGGGCTTACGGGAGCGCGTAATATGAGCGGCCTGTATGAAGACGGCAAACGTGTAAAAGAACGTCTTGCTAATGATGACCTAGTCGACAAATTAGAAGCGAAGATCCGCGCCAAAGCTGCGCGAATGAGCGATGAAAACAAAATTCAGGTTTCTGTAAAAGAATAAGCCAGTTTTTGTTCATTGTTGTTTACTTCCAAAGCCCCTATAATGCGGGGCTTTTCCCCATTTAGCAGTATGAGAATTTCACGTGGCTAAGACTATTCAGGCAATTCGAGGCATGAATGACTGCCTACCGGAGATTTCCGGCACATGGCAAAAGGTAGAATCTGTACTTCGTCAAGTTGTGGCGAACTATGGCTACCAAGAAATACGCACTCCCATTGTTGAAAGCACAGATTTATTTAAACGTTCAATCGGTGAAGTTACCGATATCGTTGAAAAAGAAATGTACACTTTTGAAGACCGTAACGGCGATAGCTTGACCTTGCGCCCTGAAGGCACGGCAAGTTGTGTGCGTGCGGGTAACGAGCACGGCCTTCTTTATAATCAACAACAGCGCTTATGGTACATGGGGCCCATGTTCCGTCATGAACGTCCTCAAAAAGGTCGCTATCGTCAGTTTCACCAATTCGGTGTTGAAACCTATGGTATGGATGGTCCAGATATCGACTTGGAAGTCATTTTACTGAGTGCTCGTTTGTGGAAGGCGTTTGGTATTGAGCAACACGTAAAGTTAGAAATTAACACGTTAGGCTCAAACGAAGCGCGTGCTGCATATCGCGATACCTTGGTGGCGTTTCTAAAGGAAAGAGCTGACCAACTAGATGAAGACTCTTTACGTCGTCTAGAAACAAACCCACTTCGTGTATTAGATAGCAAAAATCCTGATGTGCAAGCAGCCATTGCTGACGCACCAGCACTTATTGACCATTTAGATGAAGAATCAAAAGTGCATTTCGATACATTGTGTAATCGATTAACACAGGCTGGCATTGAGTTTGAAGTAAACCCTCGTCTAGTACGCGGGCTTGATTACTACAATCGTACTGTTTTTGAATGGGTGACAGATAGCTTAGGTGCACAAGGCACTGTGTGTGCTGGCGGTCGTTACGACGGCCTTGTGGAGCAATTGGGGGGTAAAGCAACACCAGCAGTTGGTTTTGCCATGGGCATAGAACGTCTGGTACTGTTGCTGACCACATTGACAGAAGAAGGGCAAGATACCAGTTTTGCTGATGTTTACGTAACAGCAATGGGTGATGACGCACAATCCTATGCCATTGAAGTTGCTGAGCACCTTCGCAATGCATTGCCAACTGTGCGCATCATGATGCACTGCGGCGGTGGTAACTTTAAGAAACAACTTAAGCGTGCGGATAAAACCGGCGCTCGTCTAGCGCTGCTATTGGGCTCAGACGAAATGCAGTCACGTGTGGTGGGCATTAAACCACTTCGCGATGGGCAAGAGCAGATAACCGCAAGCTTCGACACGTTAGTAGAAAAAGTGTCAGAGATGCTAAGCGCGTAATATTAAGAGGACATCATGGAACAGTTCGCAACAGAAGAACAACAAGTAGAAGCGATTAAGCGTTTTTGGAAAGAGCATGGCACCGCAATTATAGTAGGCGCACTGCTTGGTCTAGGTGGTCTTTATGGCTGGCGTGCCTATTCAGAAGCCCAGATTGAAAGTAAAGAAGCGGCATCAGTTGCTTATCAGGACGCAGTAGAGACTTTCGGTAATGAAGGTAGCGACGCGAAAGTGAAAGCGTTTATCGAAGAAAATAAAGACAGCGGATATGCTAGTGCGGCAAGCCTTCTTGCAGCAAAGCAAGCTGTTGATGCAGGTGATCTAGATAGCGCAGCTTCTCACCTAAATACGGTTGTTACGTTTGCACAAAGCGATGAATTAAAAGCATTGGCGTCACTTCGTCTTGCTCGAGTTCAAATTGAAATGAACCAGCTTGATGCTGCGTTGTCTACGCTTAGCAATGTAACAAACGACGCATTCTCAGCAGAAGTTTCTGAATTAAAAGGCGATGTGTATCAAAAGCAAAATAAATTTGATGACGCTCGCTTAGCTTACTCAAGTGCGTTAGAAAAAAATGCCAACAACCCGCTTTTAGAAATGAAGCTAGATAATCTTTCCGTGGCACAACCACAGTAAGATGCGGGCCGATAGGCAAGGATAAAAAATAAAGAGGTACGCAATTTGTTTCACAATACGTGTGGCCGCAGAGGTCGATTTGTTCGCACAATAGGTATGGCGCTTGCCGTGTCAATTACTATGTCAGGCTGTTCGACGGTTTCAGACTGGTTTGCGGATGAAGAAGAGTTAGAAATACGTCAACTAAAGCCGATTGAAGCGAAATTTCAGCCAAAGCTTAACTGGGAGCGCGACATCGGTGACGGTGTAGAACATTATTTCTCTCGCTTACGTCCAGTTTATGCGTACGACAAACTTTATGCTGCTGACCGCCACGGTGCTGTAGTTGCAATGGACCCTACTACAGGTAAAGTCATTTGGCAGAAAAACTTCGCACAGTTTCGCGACGAAGGCATGATGAGTTCAGTAACGCGTTTATGGCGCAGTGGCGAAACGGCGCGTATCGGTGGTATTGCTGTTGCTGAAAAGCTTGTGTTCATTGGTACTGAGAATGGTTATGTTGCAGCGCTTGATGCGGAGTCCGGCGAGTTGGTGTGGGATGCGACTGTGCCTGGTGAAGTGCTTGCAGCTCCTGCAATAGACGAAGGTATTCTTGTAGTGAATACGGGCGCAGGCAGCTTGTTTGGCTTTAGAACCCGTGATGGTGAGCAGTTGTGGCGCCATGAAGGGGATACGCCTCCGCTAACGCTTCGCGGAATCTCTGGGCCTATCGCGTCAAACGGCGGTGCGATTATTGGTACGCCTACAGGCAAAATACAGGTAAATCTAATCGACTCAGGTGTGCTTGCGTGGGAAACCGTTATTGCTACGCCAACAGGCGCAACAGAACTAGAGCGTATTGTAGATATAGACACCACACCAATTTTGTTTGGCGGCACGATTTACACCGTTAGTTACAATGGTACTTTGGCTGCGGTTGAATTGCGTACAGGGCGTGTTATCTGGAAACGTGAATATGCGTCGTTTAGAAACCTCACGCTTGATGGCAACAAGATTTTTGTTGTTGATAACAACTCGAATGTGTATGCACTAGATAGACGTAACGGCGTTGAGTTATGGTCGCAAAGTGGGTTGAAGCTTCGTTCACTTACAGCAGCAACACCAGTAGGCGAACACGTAGTTGTGGGTGATAACTGGGGCTTCCTGCATTGGATAGAACAAGAAAGTGGTCAAATAGTTGCTCGCCTAGATGTTGGCGGTGACGATGAAGATGACGCTATTTTTGCTGCGCCACTAGAAGTTGACAATACAGTGGTAGCAGTAACTAGAACAGGTACTGTAGCCTCGGTAAGTATTTCGCAATAAATTACCTAGCCTTTATTCAAGCGGCGATGTGACCTAACGGTTGTATCGCCGTTTTTGTTTTTACGCGCAGTTTCAGTTGTTTTTAAGACCCTGGGCAATCGCTTTCTTGCCGATTGGTATTAGAAAGTGAACAGGGTATAATGCGCCCATTCTCAAAAGCTGCATATCACATTACCGATTTACTAAAGCGTTAATTCGGTCAATTTGCGGCTTATGCTTTTAGCTTTCATGACCTTTAGGATCTGATAAATGTTACCCGTTGTTGCTTTGGTCGGCCGCCCCAATGTTGGCAAGTCGACCTTGTTTAATCGTCTTACCAATACCCGAGATGCACTTGTTGCGGACTACCCGGGCCTAACGCGTGACCGCAAATACGGCCAGGCGAAATTTGATAGACGCCAATTTATTGTAGTAGACACTGGCGGGATCACGGGTGACGAAGAGGGCATTGATGCGGAAATGGCACAACAGTCTTTGCTTGCTATCGAAGAAGCTGATGTCGTTATGTTCCTTGTTGATGCGCGCGCAGGCTTGTTACCTGCTGACCAAGGTATTGCAGATCACCTACGCCGTATCAATAAAAAGGTGTTTGTGGTTGCCAATAAAGTGGACGGTATTGATGGCGACAGTGAAAGCGCCGAGTTTTATTCACTAGGTTTGGGTGAAATTAAGCAAATCGCCGCTGCTCATGGGCGTGGTGTTAGCCAATTATTGCAGGATGCCCTCGCGCCATTGGAATCTGATTTTCCTGATATGGAAGTGGTAGAAGAAACACCACAAGAAGATGAAGACGCTGAAACGCAACGTCAACGACTGCAAGAATTGCCAATAAAGCTTGCGATCGTGGGTAAGCCTAATGTAGGTAAGTCTACACTCACTAATAGAATCTTAGGTGAGGAACGCGTTGTGGTTTACGACATGCCAGGTACCACCCGTGACAGCGTATATATTCCTATGGAACGCGACGAGCGCGAATATATCTTGATTGATACCGCAGGCGTTAGAAAGCGTAAGAAAATCAGTGAAGCCGTTGAGAAGTTCTCAATCGTTAAAACACTACAAGCGATTGAAGAAGCGAATGTGGTCCTTCTTGTGATTGATGCAAGGGAAGGAATTACCGATCAGGATTTGAGTCTACTTGGCTTTGTCCTAAACTCAGGTCGCTCTTTGGTGGTAGCGGTTAATAAGTGGGACGGGCTTAGCACTGACATTAAAGATGAAATAAAACGCGAAATGGATAGACGCTTGGGCTTTATCGACTTTGCCCGAATTCACTTTATCTCAGCACTTCACGGTTCTGGCGTGGGTAATTTATTTGAGTCTGTCCAAGAAGCATACCTAAGTGCAACTAAGCGTATTAACACAGCCTTACTTACGCAAATAATGGAAATGGCTCAAGATGATCACCAACCTCCGTTAGTGAGAGGTCGTCGCGTTAAAATGAAGTATGCCCATGCGGGCGGTTATAACCCTCCGGTTATCGTTATTCACGGAAACCAAGTGGACGACTTGCCAAGCTCTTACAAACGCTTTCTGATGAATTACTTCAGAAAAGCATTAGAGATAATGGGGACACCCATAAAAATTGAGTTTAGAGAAGGCAACAATCCGTTTGAGGGTAAGAAAAACAACCTAACGCTTGCTCAGCAACGCAAGCGTCGCAGAATGATGTCGTATTATAAAGAGAAAAAATAACCATTTTTTGAATAAATTTGCGTTGTGTCGCAAATGGTGAACAAAAAGACATTTTTTAAAGCCGCGCAAGCGGCTTTTTTGTATCCCCAATTTAAGTGTTTGAAACTTCTGCTATAAAATTTTTCGAAATAGAAGGTCGTACGTTGTTAATTGGCAACACTTCAGTTGCTCCTTATTTACAATTAAGTGTAAGTATTACCCAAAAGTATAATATGCAGAAAATGCGATTAATTATTTTTAACCTTTGTATCGCACTGGTGACGGGCGTTTGCGTTAGGTGCAGTTGATGGTGTCTTTCTTGCAGTTTGAGGTGACGTCTTTTACAGACGGTGAAGTATTAGGACACAACACTAAAAACGATTAGGAAAGAAATTATGAAGAAGCAAGCTTTAGCTGCAGCCATCTTAGCATGCACCGCCATGTCATCAAATGCCGCAATTATCACGTAAGAAGTTTCATTCGGGCAACAGGGCAGCCCGTTTGATGTTGCTGATGTGTCACCGCTTTCACAAAGTTTATTTTTGGATGCATTTGACCAGACTTTGGGAGTGCTAAACGCCGTTAATATTATGGTGTTTGGGCAGATAGATAGTGAAGGAACATCAGTAAATGGTAGCGCAGAACCTGGCAGAACAGATGTTGATATTTTCCTTGCCTCTGATTGGCAGGTGTCAAGTGCAGCCGCAGATACATTTACTTTTGCATCAGCAAATTCTGTAAATCCTTTTGTGTCAGCGCAAAGTTCTGCTCCTGGTACATTTACAATGCTTCCTAATGATCCGTCTGCGTCTTTCATGTTTGATGTTTCATCAGGTGAACGTAACGGCATGTTGTCAAATGTGGATATATCTGCTTTCTTGCAAGGTTCACAAGTTGAATTCTTATTTACCACAGACGCAAGAACTAATATCTTCAATCAAGTTCAAGGTGGAACAGGAAGCTTTGCAAATGACTTCTCGACTGGTTCGTGGGGGAAAGTTGCGGTTGAATTTGATTATACGCCTAATGCTGTCAGCGTATCTGAGCCCGCAGCGTTCAGTCTATTTGGCGCTGGCCTAGTATTGCTTCTTTCTAATAGAAGAAAACAGCGCAAGCAATAAATACTGCTGTATCAGAAATTAGGGTACGGACTAGCCATTAGCAGTACTAGTCTGGCTCTGGTTCAACACCAATACTTAAATTCCGCATTCTGTAATGCTCACCACTTGTAGGCTATCTCTGCTAGTCGGTAGCGTTTTGCGGCACCACACTTTAAGGTACTAGAATGTCAGTAAGAAGGCTTCACCAATCAACTACGCCGCTTAAGAAAAATCAGGTTTATAATTGGTTTGATAGATATAAGCCGCAAAGCGAAACTAAAATCTACACCATTAGAAATGACGTCAAGCCTAAAGAAAGCTTTGTTCAACGGTTTGTGAGACGTACAGTTGATGAGTACTAGTTGATTTGCTTTGATAACATCTCGCGAATATTCTTCATTAAGGGCGACTCTTTTGGCACCTGGACGTGTGTTATCAGCTCATTGACGAGTGGGTCTGAAAAATGTGTGGGAAAAGTAGTCGCGACCTTAACAAATTTGTCTTCTTTGCGAAAAACGTAGGTCGATGCATAAATTGGATCTGCCGTCTCAGATTCAGCCTTTAGCCCCAAACGCCATCCTTGAATGGTCGGATTAACCGAATAAGGTGACGCAGGATCCGATAAACTCAAGGTTAGCTGTTGCGCAGATGCCACCGAGTTTGCTTTCTCGTAATCTTGATCTAGCTGGTTGTTTAGTAATAAATTCACTTCTTTATCTAGAGAATCTAAAATTGGATAAACCGTTACGTCGACTAAGGCATCTTCGTAAGATGGATGCGTGTATCGAGTGATTGCTCCACTAAACGGGTCTGCATAAAGCTGGGTATCAAGTTTGGTGAAATCTCCGACTCTTTCTGGAACAGTAAGGCTGCTTTCGTAGTTGCTTGCATCTAAAGCTGAGTAAAGGTATCGCGTCGAAAATATATCGCGAACCTTTATGTGTTCAACCCACTGCATAACTAATTCGCTAGCAAGCTGGTCTTTTGAAGAAGCGCGTTGTGCAGTGTTAAACATTGCACTGTCAATTTCGATTCCGCGCCACTGCAGTGTAAACTCAACAAATTGCGAGCTTAAGTCAATCTCGCTGTGGCCCACATTCGCTATAAGTAGTTCGTAATCACTTCCTTCAGCAAACGGTGTTAATGCACTGAAAACCCGAGTGGTTTGAATTGCATTAATCAACGTTGTGGGCGCAATTGCATCTTCGCTACATGACGCTGTTAGCGTAGATTGTGAGCACAACGATTCAAGCGCTTCACTAGGGTATGTTGAAAACACGGACACTGAATTATTTATCTGCTGACTGTTCGCCTGATGTCCGAACAATGTACCAACCAACAACAGCAGTACGGCATTAAATGCTTGTTTAGTGAGAGGTTTAACCTTCTGTCTGTTTTCTGCTGCACTCATTACGTGATAATCACGTGATGAGCTCGAGTCAGTGGTGTATGGTGCCATGTTGTCGCAGCATTCCTATTGCTGGTGAATACCTGTTACTGTACTGGTTATTTCGCCGTCAGTCACTCGTGTTTTTATCTCATCGCCAATATTTACAGTTGCTACTTTGTTAACCGTATCTTTATCTGACAATGTAATTGAGTAGCCTCTTGCTAGCGTAGAGAGGGGGCTTACCGACTGTAAGAGTGACACTTTGCCTCCAAGTTCACTCTTTTTCGCTTTAATAAATGCCTGCATCGCGCTTTTAAGACGGCTCTGCTCGCTCGATAATTTGTTTTGTGCTGAGGCAAGCTTTGATGCAGGTGATTGCTGAGTTAGTCTGGAGACTAAAGAATGCAACTGTCTGTCACATTGAGAAAAGTCACGTTGAATCTGATGTTGTAGTCGCAATTGTAACCTATCTAGGGTCTGCCACTGATGTTGTATTTTACTTTGTGGATGAAGGGCATTTAGTCGTTGATTCTGTAACTTCAATCTTTGTATATTTGTTTCAATGACGTGATGAATAGCGCGACCTATACGCTGTTGATGTTGTGCAATTAATGCATACAGCGCTTTGGCATCTTGGCTTAAAATCTCGGCGGCTGCGGATGGGGTAGGGGCTCTTACATCTGCCACAAAATCAGATATGGTAAAGTCCACCTCATGCCCTACAGCACTTACCACAGGAAGCTCACTAAGGGCTATTTCGCGAGCCAGTCGTTCATCATTGAAACACCACAAATCTTCAAGTGAGCCACCACCACGTGTGAGTAAGATTACATCGACTTCATTGCGCTGGTTTGCAGTTTGAAGTGCATCAATAAGCTGTGTCGGTGCAGTATCACCTTGGACCATTGAGGGATAGACAATGACTTCCGTATGCGGGCTTCTACGTTTTAAAACGCTTAGTACATCGTGAAGCGCAGCGCCGCTAGACGACGTAATGACACCAATTCGATGTATTTTTTCTGGAAGCGGGCGCTTGCGAGCAGTATCAAACAAGCCTTCATTATTTAACTTAAATTTTAGTGCTTCAAAGGCTTGTTTCAGTGCCCCTTCGCCATCGCTTTCCATATGTTCAACAACAAGCTGATAGTCGCCACGTGCCTCATAAAGCCCAACGGATGCGCGCACCAGTATCTTGTCACCCTCTTTCGGACGAATACGCACATTACGATTTGCGCCTTTAAACATTGCTGCGCGAACTTGTGCTTTATTATCTTTAAGCGTGAAGTACCAATGCCCCGACGCTGCGGCAACAAAATTGGAGATTTCTGCCGATAGCCAGATAAGGCCAATTTCACCTTCTAGTACGGTTCTGGCTAAGCGATTTAGCTTGGTAACTGTTAAAATTTGTCGAGAGGTAGATGGCGAATTTGTAAACATAAAAAAAATCACTGGGTTTAATACATTTAGAGTTTACCTGAAAACTAAAAAACACTACAATTGCGCCGCAATTAACCCTCAACTGAATAGGTGTTGTTGCATGCTACGTATCATCCAAGAAGCCCTGACGTTCGACGATGTGTTGCTGGTTCCCGGCCACTCGACCGTCCTCCCTCACACAGCCAACTTACAAACACGCCTTACGCGTGGCGTAACGTTAAATATTCCAATGGTGTCTGCAGCCATGGACACGGTTTCTGAAGCCCGCCTAGCTATCGCGCTAGCGCAAGAGGGTGGTATTGGTTTCATTCATAAAAACATGAAGCCAGAAGAGCAAGCTAAGCACGTACGTGAAGTGAAGAAGTACGAAAGTGGTGTGGTCTCTGATCCTGTAACTGTGTCACAGGACGCGACTATTGGCGAAGTGATTGCACTTTCAAAGCGCCTTGGTTACTCAGGTTTCCCGGTAACTGATGAAGATAATAACCTTATCGGTATTGTGACAGGTCGTGATCTACGTTTTGAAAAACGTCTTGAATTGCCAATTAGCAACGTGATGACCGGTAAGGATGATCTGGTTACTGTTAAAGAAGGCGCAAGTTCAGACCAAGTACTAGACCTTATGCATGAGCATCGTATCGAAAAAATCCTCGTGGTTGACGATGCGTTCAAACTAACAGGTCTTATTACGGTTAAAGACTTCCAAAAAGCGGAAAACAAGCCAAACGCATGTAAAGACTCACTAGGTCGTCTTCGCGTTGGTGCAGCAGTGAGTGTTGGCCCAGGTACTGACGAGCGTATCGCGCTATTAGTAGATGCTGGTGTTGATGTGTTGCTTATCGATACATCACATGGTCACTCACAAGGTGTTATCGACCGCGTTAAGAAAGTACGCGCTGACTTCCCAGATGTGCAAATTATTGCAGGTAACGTAGCAACAGGCGACGGTGCAAAAGCATTGGCTGACGCTGGTGTTGATGCGGTTAAAGTGGGTATTGGCCCTGGCTCAATTTGTACTACGCGTATTGTTACAGGATGCGGTGTTCCCCAAATCACTGCGGTTTCAGATGCTGTTGAAGCGCTAAAAGGTACCGATATTCCTGTTATTGCTGACGGTGGTATTCGTTTCTCAGGTGACATCGCTAAAGCCCTAGCCGCAGGCGCGAGCTGTGTGATGGTGGGCAGCATGTTAGCCGGTACAGAAGAAGCGCCTGGTGAAGTAGAACTTTACCAAGGTCGTTACTACAAGTCTTATCGCGGTATGGGCTCACTTGGTGCAATGAATCAAAGCCACGGTTCATCAGATCGTTATTTCCAAGAATCTAATAATGCAGAAAAGCTCGTGCCTGAAGGTATTGAAGGCCGCGTTGCATACAAAGGCCCAATTGCGAACATTATTCACCAACAAATGGGTGGCTTGCGTTCAGCAATGGGGTTAACGGGGTGTGCAACGATTGAAGAGCTCAACACCAAAGCACAGTTCGTCCGTGTAACATCAGCCGGTATGGGCGAGAGCCACGTGCACGATGTAAGCATTACCAAAGAAGCGCCGAACTACCGTTTAGGTTAAGGCGAGTTACCGCTCAGCGTGGTCATAGTGTTTAACACGACCACGCTGTAAACCCATCCATGGGAACTTGGCCCGGCATCCATGCCTCGGACAGGTTGTTTACAAACACTTTGCCCACGCTATATCGCGACACGTTGCTTAGTGGTTGGAAAGAGAAAAAGGCTTTTTATGAGTTTAAACATACACGCTCAACGCATACTTATTTTGGATTTTGGCTCGCAATACACGCAGTTGATAGCACGTCGTGTTCGCGAAATTGGTGTTTACTGTGAGCTTTGGGCTTGGGATGTGACCGAAGAGCAAATCCGCGAATTTAATCCGCAAGGTATTATTTTGTCAGGTGGCCCAGAGTCAGTGACTGAAGCAGGCTCTCCGCGTGCGCCGCAATACGTTTTTGAAGCGGGCGTACCCGTACTAGGTGTGTGCTATGGCATGCAAACCATGGCTGAGCAATTAGGCGGCGCAGTGCAGGGTTCTGACAAGCGCGAGTTTGGTTATGCGCAAGTTGAAGTTATCAAGCCAAGCCCGCTGTTGGACAAAATTGAAGACGCCATTAGTGACAATGGCTCGGCATTACTTGATGTGTGGATGAGCCATGGCGATAAAGTCGCGTCTATTCCAGCTGGGTTTGAAACTGTTGCACAAACGCCGTCGTGTCCACATGCGGCAATGTATAACGAAGAAAAACAGTTCTACGGCGTACAATTCCACCCTGAAGTAACACATACACGCCAGGGTATGCGTTTACTTACCCATTTCATTATGGATATCTGTAAGTGTGAGAAGCTTTGGACCGCTGGTGCCATTATTGACGATGCCATTGAGCGCATTAAAGAAAAAGTGGGTGACGAAGAAGTTATTCTTGGTCTTTCTGGTGGCGTTGATTCATCAGTCACGGCTATGCTTCTGCACCGTGCAATCGGCAAAAATCTAACGTGTGTTTTTGTAGACAACGGCCTATTGCGTTTAAATGAAGCTGACCAAGTAATGGAAATGTTCGGCGATCATTTCGGACTTAACATCATTCGCGTTGATGCTGAGGACAGATTTCTTGAGCGTCTTAAAGGCATTGAAGACCCTGAACTAAAGCGTAAAGCTATTGGTAATGAGTTCGTCAGAGTATTCGACGAAGAAGCAGGCAAGCGTGAGAACGCGAAATGGCTAGCACAAGGCACGATTTACCCTGACGTGATTGAGTCTGCTGGCTCTGCAACGGGCAAAGCGCATGTCATTAAGTCGCATCACAACGTGGGCGGCCTTCCAGAAGATATGGAACTAGGTCTTGTTGAGCCGCTGCGCGAACTCTTTAAAGACGAAGTACGCAAGATTGGTCTCGAGCTAGGTTTACCGTATGACATGCTCTACCGCCATCCGTTCCCTGGGCCAGGTCTTGGTGTTCGCGTGTTAGGTGAGATTAAGAAAGAGTATTGCGACTTACTTCGCCGTGCAGATGCTATCTTCATTGAAGAGCTATATGCAGCTGATTTATACCAAAACGTAAGCCAAGCGTTTACCGTATTCCTACCGGTGCGCTCAGTAGGCGTAATGGGTGATGCGCGTAAATATGATTGGGTAGTGAGTCTGCGAGCTGTTGAAACCATCGACTTTATGACAGCGCACTGGGCACACTTGCCGTATGATTTCTTGGGCAAAGTGTCGAACCGTATCATCAATGAAGTCGACGGCATTAGTCGCGTGGTTTACGATATTTCTGGTAAGCCGCCTGCTACTATCGAATGGGAATAATTCCATAAAGAGTGTTAACAACTCGTCTTTGTCGAAAAATTAACTTGTAGGCCAGCTTCGTCAGTTGGCCTTTTTTCTTTAAGATTTTTTAAACGAGTTAGCGATAAACAAGATTAATCTAAATTCGCGACTTGTTTGCTGCTGTGTAACAGTATTGTCATAAAAATAACATTTAATAGCGGCATCAATTTTCGACACCTCCCAAAAGGTTATATTGTGTTCAATTACACTAGCATTAGCCGTTTAGTAATGACGCCCGTTCTCGCCAGTTTATGTTTACTTGTTTTGCTCAATGGCGCCTCCATCTTAAAATCTTTTTCGGTACTCAGTTCGTTTGATGAACTAGAAAACACCTTGGTGCAATCTGAACGCGATGTAAATAGTGTACTAAGTACATTCAAAACACAGGTACAAGAATGGAAAAATGTATTACTTCGTGGCCATAAACAAGAGGATAGAGAAAAGTACTGGAACCGCTTCAAGCAACGTGAGACTGAAATTACCCAGCAGTTCGAGTTGATGCTTAACAATGATGTTATTAGCGATAAAGCGAAATCAGAAATACGTCAATTTCAAAAAGCGCATGCAGTGATGGCGGCAAAATATCGAGAAGGTTATGAGGCCTTTGTGGCATCTGGCTTTGACCCGAAAGTGGGAGATAGTTATGTACGTGGTATTGACCGTGAGCCAGCTAAGTTACTCTCTAGTATCGCTGATGATATTGCAAGTGAGTCCGCCAATGCAATTTCAACGCTAAAAGCGACAACGCGCAGCATGCTGTGGATGATCTTGCTAGCCGCAATAGTATTATCTATCGCATCGGTAGCTTATGTTATTTCCAGATTGCGTTCGCAGGTTATTAAGCCCACCAAACAAGTGGCGGCATGTATTGCCAACTTGGCCAATAGCCAATATGACTATGCGTTAAATTACACCAGTCAACACGAATTAGGTGTACTAGCAGACTCTGCAAGGGCACTACAAAGCAAACTCAATGAGTCTGTCGTTCAGCTTCAAGAGGCTGAGCGAGAGATGGAGCGCGCGTTTGGTACGCTTAATCATGTAGGGCAATCAATAATGGAAGGCGCTAACGAGCAGCGTGACGCTTCTCGCTCTCTTGATAATAGCACTGATAAGCTTAGAGAGATTGTGCAAAATCTGGTGGCTATTACTGATCAGGTTGCAGTGGCGACAAATAACTCAGAACAAAATGTCGCCAGTTGCTATACGACATTTGAAAAGGCAAACCTTGGGTTTAAACAGCTTGCTAAAACGGTAACCGAGTCGAGTAATATCGTGTCAGAGTTACAAAGCCGCAGTACTAATATTTTGAAAGTGGTTAATGTAATCAACGAAATCGCTGATCAAACTAATTTGTTAGCGTTAAACGCTGCAATTGAAGCTGCACGGGCAGGTGAGCACGGTAGAGGTTTCGCTGTTGTTGCTGACGAAGTTCGCGCTCTGGCAGCAAAAACGCAACAATCCACCAAAGAAATTAATGACATTTTAAGCAGCTTTGAGTCAGAAGCAAAAGGTGCCGTTGCTGCTATGGCATCAGGTAAGCAACTGTCTGATACCAACGCCGCAGAAGCCGCTACAGCGTTAGAAACACTTAATAATGTGGTTCGCGATATTCAAGAAACGGCCAGTGTCGTTGTGGCCCTCAATGAAGCTGCGGATGAACAAGAAGCCGTATTACACCAAGTAGAGGCGATTATTAGTAAGGTGGTAACGTCATCTGAACGTTATCATCAGCTTGCGCAAAAAGATGATATGTCACGTTCGATGAAAAGCATGTCGCATAACGTGGAAAAGGTCGTCAACAGTTTGACCCGATAAGTTAGCTTTGTCAGTATTACAAAAGGAGCTTCGCGCTCCTTTTTTTGCAATAAAGGTACTGTGTTTTAATGACCCCGTTAGTTTTTCATCCGATTTACAGTCAACTTGACTTGCCCGAGCGACATCGCTTTCCAATAGAAAAGTATGTAGGCATACGTGACGAGCTAGTCAAAAGAGGCATTGAGTCAAGTCGCTTTGTTGCGCCAACCCCCATAGACAATGAAACCCTTGTTACCTATTTTTCAGAGCACTATGTTCGTACTTTGACAACCGGAGAGTTAGATAGACAAGCAATGCGTCGAATCGGCTTTCCCTGGTCGGAGCAACTCATCGAGCGCACGCGTACTGCTGTTGCAGGTACTCGTTTAACCGCGCAATTGGCCCTTGAGACAGGTAAGGCGCTAAATCTAACCGGTGGCTACCATCACGCTTTTTCAGACTTCGGCTCAGGCTTTTGCCTATTTAACGATTTATATATTGCAGCCAAAACAATGCAACAGTCTACCGAAATTGAAAACGTACTTATTGTTGATCTGGATGTTCATCAAGGTGATGGTACCGCCAAGTTGGCCGAAAATGACCCCGACATATTTACCCTGTCGATTCATGGTGAAAAGAACTTCCCTTATCGTAAACAGCAATCGGATTTAGATATTGGTTTAGCAAAGGGCACAGGCGATGATGAATACCTGTCGACGTTGGAAGAAGCACTTACACTCGCACTAAGACAATTCCAACCTGACGCCATTATTTATGATGCTGGAGTAGACGTACACATTAATGACGACTTAGGTCATCTTAATATTACGACGGAGGGTGTTTATCAGCGAGATAAGCAAGTATTTGAACTAGCGCATAGACTCGGCGTGCCTATTGCGGCAGTTATTGGTGGGGGATACCAGCGCGACATTGCCGCACTGGTTGATGTGCATATTCAGCTCTATCGCGCGGCTGGTGTAATTACGTAAACGGCGAGACAACTTACAAGAAATGCAGTTGAAAACCGATACCAATACGTTCTTGTGAACGGTTGTAATCGATAAGTGAGTCGCCGTAACCATTAAAGTACTGCAATAGCACTTCGTATCTATCCGAAATAGGATAAGTAAGATCTAGCTGTATGCTACCTCTATTTGAGTCCAAATCTAAGTTATTGCGAAGCAGCGCTAGCATCTTGAACGCGCCAACCTTGCGGCCATAACCTAATTCCACACGACCGTAGTAATCTAGAATATCTGGGTTGTCATCGCCAGAAGGGTCAGAAGGGCTCTCTTTTTCATCTTCAGGAATGCGATACCAGGTTTTTAGGTAATAAATGTCATCGTCATCGCTAAATACTATGGAGGCAAATATTCGATTCCAGCTTCTAGAGCGAAAGCCGCTTTGCCCATTAGACATGTGGTTAAAACCAACTTGAAAGGTATTAAATTTGTAGCCTAATACAGAATAATCGGCGGTTTCTTGCCAAAAAATTTCAGGTTCGTAGTTAGTTTCTCTAAACGGTTTAGACACTTCACTATTATATAACTGCCAGAATGAAGTAAGCGTAAAACCGAAATAGACACCATCAAAGCCACTTTCTTCAAGATACAGAGGCAGCTTCGCACTTACTTGAAATTTTGCTTCGTTATTATCAACGTTCCGTTCATTAAGATCTTCATTGCCTATTGTGTTAGGTGATGATGCATAAGTGTAGGGAAGAAAATAATTTTGCCGATGTTGGGTTATTGCAAACACATTATCGAGCGCTTCCTTATCACCTTCTAATCGCTCATCAAGGGCACTTTGAGTGGTCGTGTCGCGTTTGATAATATCAATAACTTCAATTCCACTTTTTTCTTCATTCTGTTTAGACTGCGCTTCTTTGGGTGTAGAAGGAAGCTTATCTTCTTTGTAGTCGGTAGGGTGGGTTTGCGAATACACAGGGGAACACACGGTAGCAATCACTGCTACCAATAAAGGCTTTAACACTGACACCTTTTAATCTCCATAATAAGGGTTTTGAGTTGTGCTTAACTGAAGTCCAGTGTTTGGCCTTCCGAAGATGCAAATACATGTAAAGTAGACTCTGCAATAGTGACATATTCATTACAGTGGGTCACCACATCATCTATATCGTCATCAGTGCGTTCTGGATCATGACTATAAAGCGCTAATTTTTTTGCATTACATGCCATTGCCAGTTTTACCGCTTCTTCGGCAACAGAATGGCCCCATCCGGTTTTTGCTGGCATATCAGACAACATGTATTGTGCATCATGAATGAGAAGGTCAGCATCGAGCGCAAACATAACAAACTCTAAAAAATCTGTTTCTTTTTTGTAGGGCGGATAGAGTTCATTGTCTGTGATATAGGCAACTTTGAGCCCGTCTGCTTCAATACAATACGCACTGCCTTTGCCCGGATGATTCATGCGTAAGCGCTTGACGACAGCACTACCAATAGCGAACTTATCTTGCCCTTCAGGTAATTGTTCGATGGTGATGTTGGCCTTTAGCGCTTCAGGTGGGACTGGAAACAGCGAGCCTTCCATTTGACGAATAATCTGGTCAGGCTCATTGAGCATGGTTTGTCCGGGGTAGATGTTAATTTCACGATTTTCTTGGTAGATAGGTGTAAAAAACGGAAATCCCTGAATGTGATCCCAGTGATTGTGGCTTAATAGCAGGTGTATGGGTGTTTGCTTTTTAACGAGCTGCTCGCCTAACTTGCGAATACCCGTTCCAGAGTCAAGAACGATATCAGTACCGTCCTCAAGCTCTATATGGACGCATGCAGTGTTGCCACCATAGCGAATAAAATCGGCTCCCGGTGTGGGAATTGACCCTCTTACGCCATAAAAAGTTAACCGCATACGCCCCTCGTTCTTACTTATTGGGCAAGTTTAGATGTTAGAGTGCGGCGACAAACTCTCTCGCTGCGCTTAAATCTAATAACTGCTTCTCACCCGTACGTCTATTCTTATACTCAACTTGTTGATTATCTAGGTTTCTTTCACCAATAACAATACTGTGAGGAATACCGATAAGCTCCATGTCATTGAACATAACACCAGGACGTTCTTTTCTGTCGTCAAATAGAACTTCAACGCCAAGCTCAACAAGCTCTTCGTAGAGCTTTTCCGCTGCTTCCTTGATGCGGTGAGATTTGTGCATATTCATAGGTATAAGTGCAATTTTAAACGGTGCAATAGGATCTGGCCACTTAATGCCAAATTTATCGTGGTTCTGTTCAATGGCTGCCGCAACAATACGTGAAACGCCAATGCCATAGCAGCCCATGGTCAAGGTTTGATGCTTGCCAGTTTCTGTCAATACGCCACAGTTCATTGCTTCAGAGTACTTACTACCTAACTGGAATATGTGACCAACCTCAATACCGCGTTTGATATTAAGCGTGCCTTTGCCATCAGGAGAAGCATCGCCTGCAACCACGTTGCGAATATCAACGCCAGTGACGTCTTCAGACCAGTTAGCATTCATATTCACTTTGCCGCCGGCGCCTGCACCAGTGGTGAAGTCTGCAAGGGCTGCTGCACTGGCATCAATGAATGCTGGTACAGGTAAGTTAGTTGCATCTGCAAACAATGGTGAAACGCCAAGCACTTCTTTTGCTTGCTCAAACGACGCTTCAACAAGTGGACTAGCAACGTTGTCCAATTTCTCTGCTTTGACATCGTTAAGTTCGTGGTCCGCGCGAAGCACAAGCGCTACCCATTTATCGGCAATGACTTCTTCGCCTTTGCTGTTTACATCACAGGTAGCCTTTACCAATACAACTTTAACGGCGTTTGTTGCGTCGGCTTCTACGCTTTTTAAAATGGCGTTAAAATCTTTGCCTTTAGCATCCTTGGTTTCAACTGCGGCACCTGAAGCAACTGCCTTTTCAGGGGCTACTGCCGCGGCCATTTCGACGTTAGCTGCATAATCACTATCACTTGAGAAAGCGATGTCGTCTTCACCTGACTCGGCAAGTACGTGGAACTCATGAGAATGGTTACCACCAATTGAACCTGAATCGGCAATAACTGCTCTAAAGTCTAGACCCATTCGCGAGAAAATATTGCAATATGCGTCATACATTTTCTGGTAAGTTTCTTCTAGACAGCTTTCCTCTAAGTGAAAGCTATAAGCGTCTTTCATCGTAAATTCACGACCGCGCATAATGCCAAAGCGAGGGCGAACTTCGTCGCGGAACTTAGTTTGTACCTGGTATAGGTTCAAAGGAAGCTGTTTGTAACTACTGATTTCATTACGTACAAGTGCGGTAATAACCTCTTCGTGTGTCGGACCAAGCACGAAGTCGCGCTGATGACGATCTTTAACGCGAAGTAGTTCAGGGCCATATTCGTCCCAGCGGCCAGACTCTTCCCAGAGATCAGCGGGCTGAACCACGGGCATAAGCACTTCAATGGCGCCTGCTTTGTTCATTTCTTCACGAACAATATTGGCTACTTTATTGAGAACGCGAAGACCAGAGGGTAGCCAGGTATATAGTCCTGATGCTAACTTTCTGATCATACCAGCGCGAAGCATAAGCTGGTGGCTGATAACTTCTGCATCTGCAGGGGTTTCTTTCTGCGTGGCAAGCAAATATTGACTAGTGCGCATGTAAAGCAGGTTTCCTGTAAAAATTATTTATCGTAGATCTGGCGTATTCTAATTAACTGTGAGCAATTTCGCCACAAACGCGTTAGCTTAAAGCGGATTTATCTGCGTCACTCTCACGCACCCACCTAAAACAATGAAGCTGAGGTCAACATTGTATAGTGCAACTTTATAGGTTTTAGGGTCATTATCGCATTGTTGTTTGTACGCTGGTCTAGGGTCTTGAGATAACACGCTCGTGGCGAGTGATTTAAAGTCACCGTGCTGTTTTTCCAGTTCCTCAAGTGTTGCTGATAAGACACTGTCAAACTGAACCGTTCTTTGCGGAATTGGATGATATGAGCTTAATTTATCGGTAGCGCCGCTAATCGCATCAGCATAGGGCAAGTAAGGTTTAATATCGATTATTGGTGTGCCATCTACAAGGTCGACACCCTCTACGGTAAGCGCATAGGAATCACCGTGTTTTACGATGCCTTTATTGAGTACTACCGACATGCCAACGCTGTTTGGTCTATGTGTGCTTCTAGTTGCCAATACGCCAGTACTTGCATTGCCACCTAAACGAGGCGCTTTAACTTTGCTCTTCCAGCCTCTGGCTTGAGTTTGGTGAAAGATAAAAAGTAACCATAGATGTGAAAAGCCGTCGATACCTTCAAGCATATTGATGTCGTCAAAGCCCGGTAAAAAGCTGATAGTCCCTTTTGCTTTTGCTAAACCCGGCTGGCGAGGGATGGCAAATTTCTGTTTGAAGGGAGTCGCAATGGTCGCAATCGGTGAGAAAGCGTAATTCTTTAGCGTCATCATGAACACCATCAAGGTTATCTAAAAATTTAGAAATCTAAAAATCTGAAAAAAAGGGGCGAAGTGTCACATAACTCTCATAAACATCGGGTAAGTTAACACTTCAAGTGAATACTTGAGCCACATTTAAGCACTAATCAGTTTTGACTGATAGCAATTGCAAAAGTGTGGTCCCTGGATCCAATCACATTTAGGCTCACGCTGTCGTGAGCCGCTTTTTTACTTTCGCGTTTTCATTTTTTCTAACTGAGCTTCAAAGTATGGGCAACCTAGTGAGTTTGCTTTTGCAATGTTGTGACTGAATATTTTTTCAGCATCATCTTCATTTTTCATGTAACGAGATATATCACTTTCTCTAATCAGATGAAGAAGCGGGTAGGGTGAGCGGTTTGTATAGTTCTCGCTATCGTTCTCGGTGTTGCCGTCAAATACGTAGTTTGGATGGAAACTCGCTAGCTGATAAGTACCGCTATAACCCCAATCCTGTAACATGCGTTCAGCAATCGCGAGTACGTCCAGATATTCGTCAAAATCAGCTAACGCCTCATGAGTTAATATCAGCAGCGTGGTTGCAGTATTGTCGTCATTGTCTAAATGATGAAGTTCATTAAACAAGCTTTCGAGAATGTCGCCAGTATCGCCAGCGAGTACTTCAAGGCGAATTTGATTAGGAGAGCGAACATATTTCGCAAAAGGACAAAAGTTATGCGCAATAACAATATCATCCACCCAATTTAGCGTAGCGTTGATGTAATGGGAATGCGATAAAGAAGAGGGCTGGTATTTGTTTGGCATTGGATGTGTACAATCTAAGGAAATTAAAGGCACCATATGCGATGGTGCCAATAGCTAATGAACTAAGAATGATACTTAACGTAGGCTTCTAGCGTATTTTCAATCAAACTTGCTACCGTCATTGGGCCCACACCACCTGGCACTGGGGTGATCCATCCGGCACGCTCTTTCGCTTTCTCAAAGTCTACATCACCCACTAACGACCCATCATTAAGGCGGTTAATGCCCACATCAATAACGATAGCGCCAGGTTTGACCCAATCGCCTGGGATAAAGTTAGGTTTACCTACCGCCACAACTAATAAGTCAGCACGCTGAACATGACTTTTCAGGTCTTGAGTAAATTTATGACACGTGGTTACCGTGCATCCAGCAAGAAGTAGCTCTAGACTCATAGGGCGACCTACGATATTTGAAGCACCTACGATTACTGCATCTAAGCCTTTTACTGGTCTTTTAGTCGACTCAATCATTGTCATGATGCCTTTGGGCGTACAAGGACGAAGGGCAGGTATGCGCTGCGCGAGGCGACCTATATTATACGGGTGGAATCCATCTACATCTTTATGTGGCTGAATGCGTTCTAACACTTTTTCAGCGTTCAATCCTGCAGGTAGCGGGAGCTGAACCAAAATGCCGTCAATTTCTTTGTCTTCGTTCAACTCGTCAACGAGGTTAAGTAGCGTTTCTTCGGTGGTATCTGCAGGAAGATCAAAAGAGCGAGAGACAAAACCTACTTCTTCACATGCTTTACGCTTATTAGCAACATAAACTTGAGACGCTGCATCACTTCCTACTAGGACAACAGCAAGACCAGGTTGTCTTTTTCCAGCTTGTGTCAGTGATTCAACATAGGATGTAACGTGTTGGCGAACTTGTTTGGCAATTAGTTTGCCGTCGATGAGGTGAGCGGTCATAGTGTTATTTATAAAGTATAGTGGTCAACAAGTGCCCTATATTGTTTCACAAAACGCTATTGCTAAACCAGCACTAAGCCTTCTCTTAATGAAAAAAGAGACTAAAGATGTGTACAAACGCAAATTATCGTCCACTTTTTTTCTTATCCAAACGCAGTTTTTCTTATTTGTGCTTAAGTGATGAAAACGTGTCACGCTAATTTTGCCGACAAAAAAGGGTGTAGCTAAGTAGTTTTTTGCTTGTTTATTGCTCTTTTTGTTCAAAAAAACGCGATAATGCGCGCTTTATGAGCGGTTGGAAAATTTATTTAAAAAAGTGTTTGACGAGGTGGGGTCATGTCAGTAATATTCGCACCCCGTAACGGCACAGAGACAAAACATCTCAGAAAGCAGTTACATCAGTCGGTGAGTGGCGCAGCTTGGTAGCGCACTTGTTTTGGGTACAAGGGGTCGCAGGTTCAAATCCTGTCTCACCGACCACTTTTTGCAGCGAAGATTCGCCGAGCGCCCGTAGCTCAGCTGGATAGAGCAACGGCCTTCTAAGCCGTGGGTCGCAGGTTCGAATCCTGCCGGGCGCGCCATGCGGGTCAGGTAGGTCCTGACAGGATGGCAGAATTTTCAAGTTTACATGTTTAACAATTCACATGTAAACTATGCAAGCACCTCTATGGTGGGCGTAGCTCAGTTGGTAGAGCCCCGGATTGTGATTCCGGTTGTCGTGGGTTCAAGTCCCATCGTCCACCCCACTTTTTGCGGAAGTGGTGGAATTGGTAGACACGCTGGATTTAGGTTCCAGTGCTTCACGGCGTGAGAGTTCAAGTCTCTCCTTCCGCACCATATTTTCAAGCTTTATCTAAAGCTTTTCAAAGATATCTCTGTCGGTGAGTGGCGCAGCTTGGTAGCGCACTTGTTTTGGGTACAAGGGGTCGCAGGTTCAAATCCTGTCTCACCGACCATTTATCTCTCTTTTCTTTAAAGCCTTTTAAATCTAAATGTCCATTTATCGCTGAATCGATACTTTTAGTGCTTGTTTGGTCGTATTCTGCACAAATGCGCGTTACAAACTTGTGTTTCCCTCTCGACTCTTGTGATCTGCGGCTGTATACTACCGCGTCTTTTTTTAACCAGTACGTTTGTTTCAGGTTGGCTTTTTGACATAAATATTGTCCTAACCATGATTGTATAAACGTCAGATAACGACCTCTTCCCCGCAAGTGATATGCAACATTGCATGACGGGAGAGGGGATTGAGAACAAAACGCCTGTAAAGGCGTATAGTTGAGGTAACATAATGCAAGTTTCAGTCGAGACGACCCAGGGTTTAGAACGCCGTCTTACTATCACCGTTCCAGCAGACGCGGTTGATTCAGCAGTTAAGTCACGCCTACAGCAGTTGGCAAAAACACAACGCATTAACGGCTTCCGCCCAGGCAAAGTTCCTGTAAGCGTAATCAAAAAGCGTTTCGGCCAAGCAGTTCGCCAAGAAGTTGCTGGTGACGTAATGCAACAAAACTTCTACCAAGCGGTTATTCAAGAAAAAATCCAACCAGCTGGTATGCCAAAGTTTGAACTGACTAAAGACGAAGACGGTCAGGATCTAGAATTTACTGCATCTTTCGAAGTTTACCCAGAAGTAGAAGTTAAAGGTGTTAGCGATATCGAAATCGAAAAGCCAGTAGTAGAAATTACTGACGAAGATCTTGATAACATGATGGAAACGCTTCAGAAGCAACACGCAACTTGGAAAGAAGTTAAGCGTAAAGCGAAAAAAGATGACAAAGTGATCATCGATTTCGTTGGTTCTATCGACGGTGAAGAATTCGAAGGCGGAAAAGCAGAAGATTTCGCACTTGAGTTAGGCAAAGGCCGCATGATCCCAGGTTTCGAGAAGCCACTTGTAGGTGCGAAAGCGGGCGAAGAAGTGACTATCGAAGTAACTTTCCCTGAAGACTACCACGCAGAAAATCTGAAAGGTAAAGATGCGGTTTTCCAAGCAACTGTTAAGAAAGTAGAAGGACAATCTCTACCTAAAGTTGACGAAGAATTTGCGAAGCTTTTCGGTGTTGAAGAAGGCGGTGTAGACGCACTTAAAGCAGAAGTTCGTAAGAACATGCAGCGCGAACTTGACCAAACGCTAAAAGCACAGGTTAAAGAAGACGTTATCGCTAAACTAGTAGACGCTAACGAAATCGATATTCCTCAAGC
Source organism: Alteromonas sp. McT4-15 (assembly GCF_020515205.1). NCBI lineage: Bacteria > Pseudomonadati > Pseudomonadota > Gammaproteobacteria > Alteromonadales > Alteromonadaceae > Alteromonas > Alteromonas sp. McT4-15. The sequence goes on along the minus strand of NZ_JAJALG010000008.1, from coordinate 2,787 downwards.
GCTAATCGACCAAGAAGTAAATGCGCTTCGCGAGCAAGCTAAGCAACGCTTCAGCCAACAAGGCGGTGGTCAGAACCTTCCTGAACTACCAGCTGAGTTGTTTACTGACAACGCTAAGCGTCGTGTTTCAATTGGTCTACTTCTTGGCGAAGTTATCAAGAATAACGAACTTAAAGCTGACGAAGCGAAAGTTAACCAGATGATCGAAACTGCAGCATCTGCGTATGAAGATCCACAAGAAGTTATTGATTACTACAACAATAACCAAGAGCTAATGCAGCAAATGCAAAACGTTGCACTTGAAGAGCAAGCGATTGAGTGGGTTCTTGAGCAAGCAAAAGTTACTGAAGTAACTAAAGCTTTTGACGAGGTTATGAACAAACAGGCGTAATTTTTTACTGTCTGATTGACAATACTTGTCAGCAACTGCTTAAATGCTCGGAGCCTTCCGAGCATTTTTGTTTTTAACGCTAGATAATCAAGGTAGCTATGACTAATACCCCGTTTGACCCTATGAATGCACTTGTTCCAATGGTTGTAGAGCAAACCTCAAAAGGTGAGCGCTCTTATGACATTTATTCGCGCCTATTGAAAGAAAACGTTATTTTCTTAGTGGGGCAAGTTGAAGACCACATGGCCAACCTAATCGTTGCTCAAATGCTGTTTCTTGAAGCTGAAAACCCAGAGAAGGACATTTTCCTTTATATCAATTCACCGGGTGGTTCAGTAACAGCGGGAATGGCAATATACGACACAATGAACTTCATAAAGCCAGATGTTAGCACCGTATGTATGGGGCAAGCGGCAAGTATGGGCGCATTCTTGTTGTCTGCTGGTGCCAAAGGTAAGCGCTATTGCCTACCTAATTCTCGTGTAATGATTCACCAACCATTGGGTGGGTTCCAAGGCCAAGCTTCAGATTTTGAAATTCATGCGAAAGAAATTCTGTCTATTAAAGAGAAGCTAAATCGCCTAATGGCCGACCATACTGGTCAAGACTACGAAAAAGTCGCTCGTGATACCGATCGTGATAACTTCTTAAGTGCAACTGAGGCGAAAGAATACGGCCTAGTTGACCAAGTTTTAGCAAATCGATCTGACGTAGCCGCAACTAAGTAGTATAGTTATAGAGAACCCGAGCCAGTGCATCGCACGTTATGGTTTTCGGCTCGGGCAAGGCAGAGGCAAAAGTAATGAGTGATAAGCAAAGCGGTGACGGTGATAATAAGCTACTGTACTGTTCGTTTTGTGGCAAAAGCCAACACGAAGTAAGAAAGTTAATAGCAGGCCCGTCGGTATTTATATGCGACGAGTGTGTTGAGTTATGTAACGATATCATTCGCGAAGAAATTAAGGAAATCGCGCCAAAGCAAAAGCAGGACGCTTTACCTAAACCTAGTGAAATACATGCGCATCTTGACGATTACGTAATTGGTCAAGAGCATGCTAAAAAAGTACTTTCAGTAGCGGTATACAACCACTACAAGCGCTTGCGCAACGGTGATGTTCATGACGGTGTTGAATTAGGTAAGAGTAACATTCTGCTAATTGGTCCTACAGGTAGCGGTAAAACGTTACTTGCTGAGACTTTGGCTCGATTACTTGATGTGCCGTTTACAATGGCAGATGCAACTACATTAACCGAAGCCGGTTACGTAGGTGAAGACGTTGAAAACATAATCCAAAAGCTGCTTCAGAAATGTGATTATGACGTTGAAAAAGCACAGCGTGGTATTGTGTACATCGATGAAATCGACAAAATTTCGCGTAAGTCTGACAACCCCTCGATTACTCGCGATGTGTCGGGCGAAGGTGTTCAGCAAGCGTTGCTTAAGTTAATCGAAGGTACTGTCGCATCTGTTCCACCACAGGGCGGACGTAAGCACCCGCAGCAAGAGTTCCTACAAGTAGATACTTCTAAGATCTTGTTTATCTGCGGCGGCGCATTTGCTGGCCTTGATAAAGTGATTGAGCAGCGTGCGCAAAAAGATACCGGTATCGGTTTTGGTGCTACGGTTAAGTCGAAAGACAACAGCAAGCAAATAAGCGAACTGTTTAAGCAGGTAGAGCCTGAAGACTTAGTGAAGTATGGATTAATTCCAGAATTCATCGGTCGTCTTCCTGTTGTAACCAGCCTTGAAGAATTAAACGAAGAAGCGTTAATTCAAATTCTACGCGAACCTAAGAATGCCATCACCAAGCAATACGGTGCGCTATTCTCTATGGAAGATGTAGAGTTAGAATTCCGTGATGATGCACTTAACGCTATCGCCAAAAAGGCAATGGAGCGTAAAACCGGTGCGCGTGGCCTTCGTTCAATCGTTGAAGCTGTTCTACTCGACACCATGTATGATCTTCCATCGATGGAAGATGTCAGCAAGGTCGTTATTGATGAAACCGTGATTCGCGGGGAATCGAAGCCGATTTTGATATATGATAGTAACGAAAAGAAAGCAGCCTCTGAGTAATCTAGAGAGCTAAAAAAGGCCCCGCTGGGGCCTTTTTTGTTTTTAAACCGCTACTGCGCTGGTTTATACCGCGTTGGTAAATTTTGTGAAATCCTCATTTACCATGCGTAAACTCCGGTTCCCCAAAATTTCCCGCCTTGTCTAAACCATGCTCGCTGACGCGGCCTAAAAACGACGATTGTTGTGTCTGGTTTACTTCAGCATTCAGATATTAGGTTACGCGGTTTTTCGTCAACTTCCGCCTTGCACCCACTTCGCTCACGACGCTGAACAAAAACACTGGATGATGTTTTCGGAGCACTTTTTTATACTTAGTCTG
>NZ_JAJALG010000070.1:0-4483 GCF_020515205.1 Alteromonas sp. McT4-15 | reverse complement strand
CTGAAGAATTGGCAACAAAATACGGTATTGAGATACGCAAAAAAAGCCCGTATTATCAGTCAGATAGGCAGACTATTTAATATACATTATGCGCAATTAGATGTGTGGAAGATTAGGGGGCTGATGTCACTCTATTCGGTTGGTTTGTTGGCTGTGATTGCTTACAGACTTTTAGGCTATGGTGACGTTACTGGTCTTCACTTGCGTGCTTGAACATCATGCTTAAACCTGCCTTTTTTAATTTAAAGCAGCTTAGATAAATTGATTTAGGCGTTTTATATTGAATCGTGCACTACGTAAAATCTGAAATAGATTTAGAGGTATATGTCGTCAGATTTTACGTAGCAAACGATAAGGAATTCGACTTAATTTCAATTATGAAATGCATATGAAGGCGTTTTACAACCAGATTACGTGACCTTCAATTGGCGTTTTATAAAAAACTAATGAGGTATAGACTTCGTTGCAGAGTTTCTAGTCAGAGATATTTATTACTTCAACATTCAAACTATTCGTTATTTTTACTTACTACGACCAAATACTTCTTCAAGGCGTTTTAAATCCTCTTCAAAAGACAATGTTTCTTTAGCTCTTTGGAAACTTAACGATAAATATTTGTTTGCAGCTTTCTCAAAGTTTTTATCTTTTGAACGATATGTTGTGTGCACAGTAATGAGTGACTTTAATATGCGGATTGCTACTTCAATTTTATCAGCTCCATCTCTTGCAATACTGGTATAGGCGTCGTCAAAGATATCCTCAACAACCAGTTCAGGGACAGACACACGGTCGTACTTTACTGATTCATTTTTTAGAGTGTCACTTCTTTCTTCAGGGGCACATTCGTTATCGTACTCCCAAGCTAACAACAATCGAGTAATGCTGCTCAGTATGGTTATAGCGGTTCCGTGATCGTTAACGGAGGGTGAAAGTGCGCGAGATGCAATTTCTGCTAGCACAATAAATCCAAATTTGGGGTCAGCTTCAAATGAACGTGTTTCACTAATTGAAAATGCACATTCAATGTCATTGTCTTTTACTGGTTGTGTTGTATAAGCAATAGGCTTCTCGGGCGTAACAAATTCACCGGGAAGCATGGCGACATTAATAAACACATCGTTTTGTTTTGCATAATATTGAAGCTTAGCGATATCGATAAGCTGTATGTACCCTACTCGCTTACTATATATGGTATGGGTCCCCTGCACTGCTGCTTGGCTCGCCGGTACTGCACCTAAACATGGACGTGAAATTCTATTTTCTATCGCGCGTTTTGTAGCAGCTTCTACTTTAAGCACGGTAGAGCCTACACGGCCTAGTCGAGCAACGCTATCTACCCATCGAATAAACGTTAAAATAACCATGACAAACGCAAAGCAAGTTAATGCAAATAAAATAAATGTGCCTGATTTACCGAAAAACGCATTGTTCATAACTGTAAGCGCTACTGCGCTATAGATAAATGCCCCAATAAAAACAGACAAAGCGTTTTGAGACACGTCGTCTGAGATTATTAAGCTTAAACTTCTTGGCGTTGAAGACTGACTTGCTGACGCGTAGGCGTTAACCATAGTGCCTGCAGAGAACGTTGCTATCACCATCATGCTTGACGCCATAATGGAAAGTAGCGTCTCTACGGATTCAGGTTTTATTTCAGGGATATGTTCATGCAATGACGTACCGTCGGCAACTTTAGCAACAAATACAGACATAAAAGACAATAGGCAGAAGGCTAAAGGCTTTACCCATAGTTTTTCTTTAAAGTGGTAGACTAAAAATCGCAATCTATCTACCGTAATTGGCGCTTCCATTCGTCCCTCAATACTTAACTAATATACGTTTGTACGCATTGAAGGACGAAATTGTTTAACCTATACAATATTAAATACCAAGCTCCCGCCTAACTAGTTGAGTACCCCGTGTTAGCGCATCAAGCTTTGCATCGCTGATTGCTCGAGTAAGCGGCGCCATTCCGCAGTTAGTGCAAGGGATGAGGTTATTTTTGTCGACATATTTGAGCGCTTGAAACAGTGTGTTAGCCACTTCCTCTGGCGTTTCAATAACATTACTAGCTACGTCGATTGCACCTACCATAACTTTTTTGCGGTTAATTAGCTCAAGTAACTCGATGGGAACTTTTGAATTATGGCATTCAAGTGAAATTATATCGATGGATGACTGCTGTAACTTCGGAAATGTATGTTCATATTGTCGCCATTGTTCACCTAACGTTTTTTTCCACTCAGTGTTTGCTTTAATACCATATCCATAGCAAATATGAACGGCCGTTTCACAAGAAAGTCCCTCAGTAGCTTTTTCTAAGGCGGCAATTCCCCACTCGTTAACGTCATCAAAAAACACATTAAACGCAGGCTCATCAAACTGAATAATATCAACGCCAGCAGCTTCTAGCGCTTTCGCTTCTTGATTTAGTATTTTTGCAAACTCCCATGCAAGTGACTCCCGGGAGCCGTAGTAGTCATCATAAAGCGTATCAATCATTGTCATAGGACCAGGTAGTGCCCACTTTATTGGCTTAGCCGTATGCTGTCGTAAGAACTTGGCATCTTGTGCAAATACTGGTTCTTGTAAAGCAACAGGCCCTTTGATAACCGGTACGTTTGCGTCATATCGATTGCGTATTCGAACGGTTTTCTTCTGTTCAAAGTCAACACCCTGCAAGTTTTCAATAAAGGTTGTGACGAAATGCTGTCTAGATTGCTCTCCATCACTGACAATATCGATGCCAGCATGATGTTGTGCATGAAGGGCGAGTAGAAGCGCATCTCGCTTACCTTCTTGAAGGTGGCTTTCTTCTAGTTTCCATGGAGACCATAGTGTTTTAGGTTGTGCTAGCCATGCAGGTTTAGGCAGACTGCCAGCAATCGATGTCGGGAGTAATGTGTTTTGTATCATGTTGGGCTTCTTTATGTCTAAAGTGAAGTTTGTGTACTAAGCGCGTTCAATACTGTCTGGTGTGGCTTGATAAATTCCTTTTCCACAAACTCCCCTTGTGCAATGGCAAGTTCTGTCCGTTCCTGTCTGTCATAAACAATAGTGGTATAGGAGTGATCTTGATGTGACAGTTTGGGTTGAAAAATTCGTCCAGCTGCTGTATTGGCATTATATATTTCTGGGCGGTATATCTTTTGAAAGGTTTCCATTGTTGCTATAGCGCTAACCAACTCCAAATTGGTATACCCATTGAGGAGATCTCCACAAAAGTAAAAGGCTAACGGCGCAGCGCTGTTAGCAGGCATAAAATAACGTACATTTAGCCCCATCTTCTTGAAGTATGCTTCTGTCAGAGAAGTTGAGTCTGGCACATATTCTGTACCAAGCACTGGGTGAAGATTGTCAGTTTTAGTGTAGGTTTTGTTTTCAGATACGCTCAAGCAAATAACAGGGAGTTTTGAAAACTCGTTCTTGTAGGTTTCAGAATTAATAAATAACTGAAATAGCTTACCGTGTAAGTCACCAAATCCTTCAGGAACCGTAAATTGCTTCTTGCCTTTATTGTGCTTAGACAGCAACACGCTGAAATCATAATCTCTAATGTAAGAGGAAAAGTTATTGCCAACCACACCTTCAATCTTTGTGCTCGTAAAAGTATCGACTATGGACGATTGCAATATTTCAATATTAGGAAAATAGTCAGTTGCCCCTTTAAAGGCGATGTCTACCGATATGATTTCCAAAGAAACACAATAGCGATTTGCATTTCCGTTGTCCCAGTGTGCAAGTGCATTGAAACGATTGTTAATCATCCTCAACGTATTACTGAGATTTTCTTTTCGCTTCGGGCCGCGCGCTAAATTGGCAAAATTAGTCGTTAGCCTGGTAGTTTCTGCGGGTGAGTAATTTTCGTCGAACTGTGTTCGTTTTATCTTAAATGAGAAAGTGTTGTCCATGAAAGCCCCGTCAATCGCCTATATTTTTCTTAAGCGTCATTGAGTAACATTTATGACGCATCACAATATGGCAATGTTATACCGAGTCTTTTGTATGAAAAAAAATGGTATTAATTCATTTAAGTATTAATAACATTCATGAGTTGGCCGGGTGTCCCGCTTCATGAGATTTTACTTTATTTGAAGCACAACGCTTAGAGCAGTACTTTACGTTTTCCCAATCTCGTTCCCATTTTTTTCGCCAAGTAAAAGGACGGTCACAAACTGGGCAGATTTTGGAGGGTAAGTTAGACTTCTTCATTCTTAGTTAGCTTGGTCAAAAATATCGTAGCATCATCTTTCATCGCATCAATATTCTCTTCTTTCATGCGTGAATACGTTTTATAGATCATTGCCATACGATTGTTGTTACTTAGCTTTTCTTTGTGTTTATCAATAAAGTGCCAATAGAGGTAATTAAAAGGACAGGCTTTGGGCTAATGCCGATCAGTTAAGAATTTAATGATCGGTTGACCGATCTTTTCAAGGCTTCAAAATCCGGTATCAGGTAACTGATATCGGATTTTTTTATG
>NZ_JAJALG010000069.1:0-5161 GCF_020515205.1 Alteromonas sp. McT4-15 | reverse complement strand
CAGGGCTGTTCCGTATTAAATGTACGATATTTACCTAATTTGCCACACTTATAAGTAGTAACCCACCTCCGCAGCCATTTATTGGTGTGGTCTACAGAGGATTATGTCTTTTTAGAGGGGAAAATCCCTAGAACCCCATAGTGGTGTGATTTCCGCGCTACTGGGCTGATCGCTTTTTATAAGCAGTAATACACCAACAGCAAAAAGTAGCGCAGTAAAAATGGCGACAAAAGGCATCACACCGTGAACGCCAACAAAGCCAAGGCAAAGCTGTCCTAACGAGCTGCCACCATAGAACGCTCCCATATAAAGGCCCACGCGCTTGGCGCGGTCGGCTTCATTACCATGTAATAACCAAGACTCAACAACAACGAATACACCTGCAACGGCAACGCCAGCAACGAACCGGGCAAGCAACCAAACGCTGGCGTCAGGGATTGCAGGCATTATGGCAATAGTAGTGATGAGCGTACCTAAACACCAAACAAATCCGTTTCGGTGTCCCAAGCGGGTAACCAAAGGCTCAATGGCCAACGCACCGAGAAGAAGGCCTGCATAAAAGCTACTTGCTAACCAACTGGCCAGCGACGTATCAAGGCCATAGTGCGTTAGCATAAGTGGAATGAGGCTCATTAAATAGCCTGACGCTATCGCATACATTGCCAGGGCAATCACCGGCGCTGAAATGCGTACTTTAGGCTCTGTAGACAATGTGTTTTCCAACGTTAAAGCCCCTGCAATCCGCAACTGCGTTCTAATGGCTATTAATTATTTGCGGGAATATGAGGGAATTTAACGGCGAGGTAAAACAAAAAGAAATGGTCGTAAAGAGCGATTTTATTACATGTTGAAGTGTGGAGGTGGTCTGAAAAGACGCTGGTTATAAGCGCGCACCGCAGGGCCAAGTTATCGCCCCTGCTTGCTTACAATTTTGCTATTTACATTTGAAAGCGTACGCCTGCAAATACGGTTCTTTCGAGGGCAGGTTCGATACCATCATTTCTCACGCGAGAATAATAGTTCTCGTCTAAAAGGTTATTAATGCCTCCATATACTGCCCATTGCGAATCGATACGATATTCAGCGGTCAGGTCAACAACTTCATAGGAAGGAATTAGCGCGGCTATTTCATCGATGCCTGTTCCTCTAGACGCATTCGAGTCTTGCCAAAATTGCTCGTCTACCATTGTCGCAGTAAGCGCGACATCAAGCTTTTCCGTGTTGTATATAAACCCGGCGCGTAAAAGATACTCCGGTGCAAAAGCGGTGGTATTTCCAACCAGGCTCTCGTTAAGGGAAGAGACGATTTCGGCATCAAGCAACGAGCCATTGGCAAAAATTCTAAAACTTTCGTCAGCACGACCCGCAAAAAGGTCGTAGTCGACGCTAAACTCTACGCCTTGATGGCGAGAGTCGCCAGAGTTCACTCGCTCTATGTCAGCGATATTTACCTGAATAGTTTCAATTTTGTCGTCAAAGTCGATTCTAAACGCGCTCACGTCAAGTACAAGACCATCAACAGGCATGGCGCGGTAACCAAATTCATAGTTCATTGCACTAGAAACATCGGGGCCATTTGAGCTGGCGAGTTCTGAATTGGGGTTGGCCAAATCATCAAATCGTTGAGGGCGATAAGATTCAGAAACGTTTGCATAAAGCTCACTGATTTCGTTGAGCTGATACATCATGCCAAGACCGAGTAGCAGTTCATTTTCAGTCTCGTCTACGTCGATAGGATCTCGGTTTAGACTTGGATTTTTAGTCAACTCTTCTAAGTCGTAATTAACGCGCTCATAACGTAGGGTAGGTACCACACTCAATTTATCGAATTTGAATAAATTTTCGATAAATACGGCGTTATACGTCATTTTACGGTCTTGATCGAATAGCAAGTCAGCGGCGTTCTGTTGGTTAGAGCGAATATCGCTACTGACGTGACGAGTTCTTGGGCTATCTCCCCAGTAAGAGGTTGTCCCCACAGTCAGCACATTGTTGTCGCCCCAGGCTTGCGCATAACGGGCGTCGAAGCCCCAATTATCGAATTCTTGTTGATCAATATTTGTGGTAGCAGGCTCATTCTCAGGCTCAGAAAATTGCCCAGAACGGCGACTAAAGCGGTCCATGTATGAATACCAGACATTCGCGTCAAGCGTCGCACTATCGCTAATCTTCTGCGCAAAAGTAAAATTAGCCAGTACTTGTTCTATCTCAACACGATTGAATGGGGTTAATGTTTGATTGCGGTCTTGTTCAAATTCCGTCGTACTCAAACGACCTGCTTCACCAGAGTCTGAGTTGTATACATCAAGTTCGAAACCAAGGCGAATGTCGTCAAACCCTTCATAAGCCACACTAACGTGGCCTGATGTTACATCGAAATCTTCATTATCTCGAGGGCCGTCGGCCGAACGGTGGTCTACCGATGCAAAGAAACCGAAGTCTCCAGTTGAAGTGGCAAACTCATTATAAGTGCTATATAGCCCATTGCTCCCGAGTGCTTGATCGGTTCGAAAGCCCGTATCGCGGCCTACTTCTGCGCGCTTGGTAATAAAGTTTACCGTCGGCCCTATTTGTGGACCGTAAATTAAACCCGACCCGCCGCGAACGAATTCTATGCGCTCAATACGCTGTGCTGGCGGCATGTAGTAGATGGTAGGGTATCCGAAAAGGTCTGCGGCTAGGGGAATATTGTTTTGAAAAAAGCCCACGAACTCAGACTCATGAGGGTTTCCTAAGCCGCGGTAGTTCACATTGTAAAAACTGGGGATGGCTTGATCTGAAACGAAGAGCCCCGGCAGCGTAGAAAACATCTGTCTTAAGTTTGGCTCAATGAAGTTAGGCATTTCATCAAGCTCTACCACTGAGGTCTTTTTGCCCTCAAAGATTTTGCCAGAATCAACGGCAGCCATGGTGCGTGGAAATGTTGAATCGCTATTTCCACTAATGGTGATACGCTCAATATCGTCTGGCGCTATAGCCGCCATTGCGGACGCGCTCGACAGTCCCGCTAGTGCAAATGCTATCGCTTTACCCAATTTAGATACTCTACTTACATTTCTCATAAATTTACCCTTTAATACTCTAAATACAAATGATAATGGTTCGTATATGATATATATAATTGTTTTTTTATCAACAAAAAATTCGAAGAATAAAATCTATTTAACAAAAATGCTTATGAACTAGATGATTGCCCACTCAGAGGGCGCTAGCAAGTCTCCTAGCGAAACGTGAGAATCCAGGAGTGGCTGTTCCCTTTCAAATTCCCAGGACGAAGCTACGCATAGTGAAGGTTTCTTTGATATCTGCCGGAGCGGTGGGATCCAGGTTTTCCTCCAGCAATCCCTGATAACCAAAGTTTTCCTGAGCAGAGCGATAACCGCAGCGGGATTTGGTTTGCTGATCGCCGGTAAAAAATACACGGCTGACCGCATAAACTTCCGCTAATAATGTCGGCTCTATACCAATGTCGCTGATTTGCATAAACCCAGACTGGCTTAAGCTCTTGTGGATTGCCTGCGCCGGGGCAGGATGTGGATAAAAGGGGATGACAGGTAAGGTCATTTTTGCTCTCTTTAAAAAATGGGTGACAATGCCGCGTCCGCTCAATCGAGGCGCAGACGCATGAGTTAAGTTAAAGAGATTTTGTGTTACCAGCCCACCAGGCCAGGCACCAGTGGAAGAAGCCGTAACTGCATGGCAGTAAATTAAGCTTACTAAAGTGAGGAATGCTCGCCGGCTGTTTGACACAACCGTGAGCCAGTACCGTGAGCAACGACATTAAATCGATCAGCAATCCTAAAACACCGCATGTAAAGCGGTGTGATGTCATACTCATTGATTGAAAAAACGAAGTGGTTGCCACGCGCCTGCTCTGTATATGGTATAAATAAAATACTACACGGCAGCCGGTTAAATGCAATGGGAAAATTATCGGTAAAACCCAATTGAAGCATGCTCCGAAATCGCCTTAAAACTCAATCAGCCTGCGCGTTTTCCTGCTTTAATGGCAACAACAAAGTAAACTCGGTAAACACACCGGGTTCGCTCTCGCAGTGAATCGAACCATCCAGTCGCTGCATAATGTTATACACCACCGATAAGCCAAGCCCGGTTCCCTCGCCGATGGGTTTGGTGGTAAAGAAGGGCTCAAATATTTTCTGCTGGATGTCGGCCGCCATGCCGGGGCCGTTATCCCTAATTCGAATGTGCAGCATATTATCTATCTCTGCAGCGCTTATTTGAATAACCGGCTCAGCCGTATCCGCCTTTTCCATTGCCTGCACAGCGTTTTTAATCAGATTCACCAGTACTTGCTCAATGAGACCTGAGTGCGTATGCAACACGCCATTGAACTCAACATTCCGCTGGATGCTAACCTTGTTATCCAGGTCATATCGCATCATCTTCAGAGTGTCATCCAGCAGCACAGAGAAATCACAAACCTCTTTTTCTCCGGTCTGATTATGAGAAAAAGAGCGTAAGTCGCTAATGATATTTTTAACCCGTTGCAGACCATTAAAAGAATCAGCGACGATTGCTCTGATATCTTCCAAAATAAACGGTATACCCGCCTGCTCCTCAAATTCACTGAGACTTTGTTTGAGATGAGCCGCTTTTTGATCCTGCTGAATGTCTATGGCAGTTAACAGCTCACTCTGCATGGACTGCAACTGAATAATGTTATCCAGATAGCTATCCATTGAGGAGAAGTTGCTGATCACAAATGACAGTGGATTATTAATTTCGTGAGCGATACCCGCTGCCATACGCCCGATACTGGCGAGCTTTTCGTTGTGTGCCAATGCCTGTTTAGTGGATTTAAGCTCCAGCAGCGTATCCCGCAGACGGGTATATTGTTTCTTGAGGCTCGACTCAGCCTGTTTGCGCTCTAACAACACCGTAAGCTGCTCAGCGGCCTTATTGATAATCGTAATCTGCTTCATGGAAACCCGCTCCATCTCCTGTTCGGGGATCAGGTAAAGCAATAAACACACTACGCGTTTATACACCACGATGGGGAATGCCAGATAACTACCAATATGAGTGGTTATAAGTTGGGTAACCGGCTCCAGTCCGCCACTTTCATCGAGCAGGTGAATTTGTGGATGCTGTTCTTCTATTGCCTGAGCAAGGCTGGCCGGCAGCCCGCCCTCTGATA
>NZ_JAJALG010000068.1:0-5399 GCF_020515205.1 Alteromonas sp. McT4-15 | reverse complement strand
ATAAAAAAATCCGATGGCAAATGCTCATCGGATTTTTACATCTATAAAAGATCGGTCAACCGATCGCTAAAACTTTTCTTAACTGATCGGCATTAGGCTTAGGCCTCGTTTTTTGTTTGTGGGAACAAAAATATAAAGCTGTATTTAAATACAGACCTCTGCAATTTCTGCAAGCGAAAAAATAAAAGAGATATTTTCCGCCTTTCACCTCCTCCATTTACACTATTTGTTGTAAGACGTTGATGTGGATTTATTTACGTGAGAAAGTTAAGAAATTATTTGAGTGATAGATGGATAAAGTCCGCGTTGTAAAAAGGATTTTTTCCGTACACTAAATTGTTAGGTGCTTGAGATAGTTCATGACACTTGACGAAGTAAGTGCTCTTTTAGAGAAAATCAAAAGAATCCAAGGCAAACTAGGTTCATTGGATGGTGACGGTTTTGAATGGAATTTAACCCATGATGTGTATGGCTACCAGGAGTACTCTGTAGAAGGTGTAAAAAAGCCCGAAGAGCTCCAAGATGAAATTGAAAATGGATTCATATGGCTTTGGAGTTTAAAGGATTACGTCAGAAAATTTTCTTTGTCGCATGGTAAAAATCCAAACTGGATAGAAAGGCAAATTGATAACCTTGAAAGTCTTAGTTTGTGCGCGGATATAGCAAATAGTCTTAAGCATGGTGGGTTAGATCGAAAACCAAGATCTGGTAAGAACCCTATTCTAAGTCAGGTTAGCTATGAAATGCAGCAGGATTCAATAAGTAAACTTTCGTTTTATGCTAGACGAGTGGAATTTGTTGTATCCGATCCATCTAAAGTTAAGGTTTCATTGGATATAATTGATAACGACAACAATAAGCTTGGAAATGCATTTACCCTAATCAATGAGTGCTTAGTAGAATGGGAAAATCTCATTGAACAGGCTCAAGCGTAAGCGTATAACAAGCACTTTAAAACGCCCGCAGTGGCGGCTTCGATATTCTCGCCACTGTGTTACAGGCCTTTAAGTGAAAGTTATGCATCAGGAAGATTCATGGATCGACTACCTCTTTCACCAGAACCGGATAACCAACATTTGTTATTAAGAATGGCGGCGTCAGACACTTTTAGTCTGGCATTAACTGTGGCTTTGTTTGGAAATGCTCTATCAACAATTCGCCCAGAAAGCATTCTTTGGGGGTTAGCTGGCCTATTTTGTCTTTACCTTTTCGTAAGTGACTGCACAGAAAAAAGTGAAGTCACTGTGTTAATGAAGAATATTTCTTCATTTAGGGCATACTCAATTTTAACCTATATCACAGTTGCTCTCTCTGGCATTATGGTAGCTTTTGGCGCTCCTGTAATTTTTAATACCATTGTTATTATTCCTGTTGTTACAAATGCATTGATAGTCCGGCCATTTGTATTCGCAGACTTATACAAGAAAAACTATACAAGGTTGTTTGGGATCGTTGATGCATAACAAAAAAATAAAGTCGTTCCCGTTGGTCACTGGGACGCATACACGTGGGCTGCTTCGCATTGTAGCCCACATGCCTGCGCCACTTATTTAAAAGTTAGGTGCCAAGAGGGAAATATGGAACCATTGAAAATTTTAAGGCAGGCAACTGTACTTCTTGTTATTCAATTAACTCTTGGCTTCTTTGTTGATTTAGGCGTGAGTACCATTGGGTCAACTTCACAGTTAGACACTTATTACCTTACTATTAGTTACTTAGCGTCATTTATATTCTCAACGTTACTCTTGGCATTTTTTGCATCAAAACAGCACCAGAACGTAGCTATCCATATTTGTAGCGTTTCATTGTCTGCTCTTGTTGCTGGACACTTTATTCTATTTCTTATAGCTAAAGTTGTCGTACCTGCCCAGTTGTTAATTCTGGACTTTGTATTCTCATTGCTAGTTGCTAGCATCGCAATCAGTGTTGGTAAGTTGATCAAAACAAGGAAGTATCAGCATGGCACCTAACAAAAAAATTAAGTCACTCACTACGTTCGCTGGGACGCAAACTCGTGGGCTGCTTAGCAGTTTAGCCTACGTGTTTGTGCCTCATATTTAGAAGTTATATCGCAACAAGGAAACTGATGATTATGAGATACTTTATAGTGATTTTACTATTCGGACTTCAAGGATGCATGAGCACTGATGTCGTGCCAAAAGGTCCAGAATTTAGTTACGCATCGAAATCAACAGATAGCCAAGCTACTACTTATTTTTATCAATTTGATATGCCAGGCGTTAATGCGTGCTTGCTAGTTGGAATAGATGGTGAATATAAAGGCTGTATTGGTTATCCGGGATATACAAAATTCTCAGTAACTCCGGGCACCAGAGAAGTGTCTTTCACGCCAAATGCTCCAATTAAAATAGCTAATTTAAAAATCGATTATGACTTTGAAGCAGGTAAAGAATATTTCTTTGGCTTTAAAAATGTAAGCTCGAAGACCGAATCAGACACTGAAATAGAAACTCAGTACAACCTAATTCTTGACACTACATATGGTTGGTATTTAGTGGAGAAACAACAAGCTCTAAAAGAGTTAAATGGAATGAGGTCTTGGCACGATGCGATATAACAAAGCGCTCAAATCGCAGTTACTTGCGGCAACCGCTGGGACGCAAACGCAATGCGGCTTCGCCATTATGCCCCACTAGTATGCGCCCCTTATTTATAAGTTAGGAGTCAATAAAGTTTGAGTATTGGTGCACAAATCGACAAGTTTTATTCTGAGGCCAGAGAAAATCAGCTTTTATGGTTTGCAGAGTTTCCAGATGGAATCGCTCTAGAATTTGATGTGGCTGACGGTAACGTGTCTTTCCCTATCTGGTCTTCTAAGTCAAGAATTCTTAGGCTAAAAAAGTTGAGTCCTGGGGTTCTTGGCAAAGTGGAGCCAAGGGGTATTTCATGGGAAGGCTTTAAAGAACATGTTGTCCCATTGCTGGAATCCAAAAATAGGTTGGTTAGTTTAAATTTGAGTGGAAAGAATCTTCGAGGGTTTGATTTACCATTAGAGCAACTAGTCCGAAATTTTGAAAGAACTCGGCATGACTCCTAACAAGCCAACAAAGGCACTCGCGCTGCTCGCTGGGCCGTTAGATATTTTTTAGTATCAGCATGAATTATAATATTTACGACTTGATAGAAAAGATAAGCGAGCGAACCGAAATGTATACGGGCAGGAGAACTTTGTCTCATATTCGTAGTTTCCTCGATGGTTACACTCTCGCGATGCATGAAGCAAACATTCCCAATACTGGCATTCCAGAGTTTTCGGACTTTCACAATTGGTTGGCTAAGAAATTTGGTTATGAAAAATTAACTATAGGTTATCCAGAAATACTACTAGCAGCTTCATTGGGGAAATCAGCAGAACATGAAGATTGGAATATTAATGATTGCAGCATAACAAAAACACAACATGACAAATCTGTTGACTTGTTCTTTAGCCTAGTAAGCGAGTACAAAAATGCCAACAAAACTTTTAAGTAGCAACCCGATGCGTGCGCTGCGGGGGCAAAAAAACAATGCGGCTTCGCCATTTTCGCATCGTGCTTTTGCCCCTTAGCTTAATGTTTTGTGCCAATTTATATATGAACCTTAAATGTTGTTTTAAAGTCAAAAAATGGGAATGCTCCGGTTCCGTCAGCTTTTTGGATTTGTTTGGCCTTGCTATATTGCTATCTTTTTATTTACTTGCCATTTGTGCTGTCAGCTTCATTATTGGTAGTATCTTTTACTCTATTTTCTTATCTGCATTTGAAACTGGTAAGCTAAGATTTTTCTTAGAATTTGGTGTAGAAATAGCTGTTTTTCTGTGGTTCTTATTAAAGTCGCTCGGTAAGTTTCTCTATGCTTGTAGTTTTCTAATTAACTATAAGCTTACTGTTGAGCAAACATGTTCCGTTTGCGGCGATAAGAGTACACTGTTAGATATTCCGAAGGATAGTGACCCTTTTTAAAATGGCACATTACAAAAAATTAAGTCACTCACTTCGTTCACTGGAACGCATTCACTTAGGCTGCTTCGCATTTTAGCCCACGCGTTTACGCCCCATATTTAAGAGTTATGCACTTTATAGGAAATTTATGAAAAGGATTTTTTGGTTTACTTTAGTTTTGCTTTTTTTACTAGCAAACGAATATCTCTCTAAATTTTTGCTTGCTGTTTTTGTCGGGCACCTAGAGTTTAATTCAGCTGTCGAGCGAACGTTTCAATATTCAACTATTAATAGTTTTCTATTTTCTGCTGGCTTTAGAGCTATTCCATTTATCGTTTTAGGTCTTTTTGCTGCTAAATCAAAGTTGAGCCTGACCACATTTGGCCGAGTTGGCATTTGGATTATAATGCTATTCAACACCTCATTTATTCTGCACGGCTATTGGGGAATGCAGCACTCGTTATTCACTGATGCACATACTTCCTCAACATCTGCTTTGGCTATACTTTGGATTCCAATCTGGGCATCTTTTTTCACTATTATAGGATGCATGGTTTTGGTTGTTTTAAGTAAAATATCTAGGTCGTTTCATGCACGTACATAACAAAAAAAATTAAGTCGCCTGCTAGCGCGGGCTAATACGCATACTTGTGGGCTGCTTCGCATTATAGACCACGTGCCTGCGCGCCTTATTTAAAAGTTAGCTACTAGGGCCATATGAGAAGTCTTCAATTACTTAGCTTATTATTTTTATTAGTATCGGTTTGTTTATCATATTTGATATTAATTCCAATAGAACCTGACTCAAGTGGGGCATCTGCGGGGGCTGCTTTGAGTTTTAGCACACATGGCTGCCCCCTATTTAGCAGCTAGGTGTCCAAGGACTAATAATTGAATCCAGAGGAAAGGAAAAAGAAAACGGAGGCTATTCTTTCAAAGCGAAATATTCCGTTTATAGATTTGCTGCCATTTACTGAAGATGAAAATGAAGTAGCCCCGAGAAGCATTCAGGATATTGGTGAGCGTATAATTTGTCTATTTTGCTTAGCAGGAACTGCTTTTAGCGAAGGTGACACCTCGTTTGTTGAGTATCTAAAGTAGTACGATCTTTAGGATTCTTTGCCGCGTTTAGATGAAGCTCCAGATAGATTCACACGTTCCTTAAAACTAAGATCTATATCTGAAATTATGGATGCCTCCGATCTCATATATCGTTTGAATTGGGCTGTACGGCAGTATGGAGCTTCTCTTGATCTAGATGATGGGGTTGTACAAGAGAGACTCCATGCTTCAGCTCTATTTATTAAAATCAGAAGGCCTGCTAAAACCGAAACAAATTGCTTGTTTTTCGGACGAAGTGTGCATGTTCCGGCCCATTCCGATCACCCATTTCGGTTCAATCCGATCAGTGATTTCGGTCTAATCCGATCGCTTATTTCGGCGTTATCCGATCAAAAA
>NZ_JAJALG010000067.1:0-5725 GCF_020515205.1 Alteromonas sp. McT4-15 | reverse complement strand
TCAGGAGAGTTGGCAGAGCCCGGTTTAATGCACCTGACTTGAAATCAGACGTGGGGTCAAACCCACCGGGGGTTCGAATCCCTCACTCTCCGCCATATTAAAAAAAAACGCCTCACAGTAATGTGGGGCGTTTTTTTTTTGTCTGAAGGAAAATGCGGACTTGATAAGAATCCCGCGGGTTTGACCAATCGTCGGGAACGATTGGTGCCGCCGAAGGCGCCCGAAGGGGCGGGTACAGGATGTACCCGAGCACATCCCTCCGCCATATCCTAAAAAACCGCACATTGTTGCGGTTTTTTTGCTTTTTAGTATTTGAACTTTAAAGACTTTTATAATACGGTTTCGTTAGCGTTAGGTTCAAGGAAGACACCATGCAAGACGACACGAATAGTGTAAATAGCGCCAATTCAACTCAACGAGCCTTTGGTTTCTGGGTGCCTTTAGACACATCAGTGAGTCAAAACGATAAGGCCCTTCTGGCGTGCACATATCCTTTAGACACCCCCATCACGCATAGACAGTTAGCGGCGTGTATTCATGAAAAGATTATGACAGAAATCATGTCATCAAAGGTGACTCAAGAAGTACCTTCCTTTAGTGAGCAAATAAAACAGCTAGGCATTGGCCAATTTGCACATACTTTAACGACATCGGTCATGCAGATTGCGCTAAAGCTTGATATCGCGCACGAAAATAATTGCTGGCTAGCCGGTATTACGCCCGTTTCTAAAAGCCACGTGAAAAAGTCGCTTGAAACGTTTACTACTATTGCTCGTCTTCATGATAGGGCGGGTAGTTGATGAATCGGACGAGTCAAACCTTTTTACGCTCAGTCGTTCGTGTTGGAACATTGGCTATAGCTCTCACTGCACTTAGCGGTTGCGCGTCGTATATTGCCCATCGAATTGCAAACCCTGAAGCCAATGAAATTGAAGCTGACTTGAGTCAAATTGTTGAGACAAACCTAGCGTGTAGTGAGCCGCACAATTGTATTGAGCTATATGCCTTACGCCATTCTAAAAGCCACGCTAATGACGAAGGGTTTAGCATAGACCTGACGCTTAGTGGTGGAAACTCAACTACTAAATGGACATATGCAGGCACAATAGAGCCAATTGCGACGCAAGTTTTACAAAATGAGCTTATCATCATTTTTCCAGGCTATATGATGGAGCCACAGATCGTTGTTTTACTGCAACGTTGGTTAGCACACAAAACACGGATTTACATGTCATTAAAAGATGAGATTGTAGGCAGTAACATAGAGCTACCGGAATTGCTCAGGAAAGAAAGCGATATTGTTGTAAGGCAGTACTCGTCGCTGAGCCATATTCAGATGATGGCTATGATTAACGAAGCATTATTGACAGATTTTATAAGTGATATGACAGATACAACAGTTGATCAGAACGATACCGAGATAGTTGGCTCAATTTGCATCGAAGGGCAGCAAAACTGTGAGATCGATTGATGGCTTTATACTAAAGTATACGACCAGAGTCGCATTGTGACCTGTTGCCGACACCTTTAGGCTTTGCATTTTTTTTCGCGCAGTACGAAGGTGTTAAGTGTCAAACGAACAACCCAGCTATCAATCTCTTCACAAAGGCAGTTCAAACTTCAATAATCGAGAAGACTACCTCAATCATGAACTGCAAGTATTATCACCGAAGCGGTGGCGTCCTAACTTACCCTTTAAAGACTACGGTATTGAGTGGGAAGATCTCGTACCGGGTGTTGCCGCCACCATTGGTAAAATTGTTATGGTTGCCGCTGTAGTAGGGGCCTTTGCTGCGCCACTAGGCTTGTCCGCTGATTTTGTAATAGAAAATGTAAGATTTGAACTGCTTATAGCTGCGGTGCTTTTTGTAATCTTTGTCTCGGGTTTCCTCAATCCCTCTGCCAATTTGGCTGGTACACATGGTCCGCTACTACCGCTTATACCAATCATCGTAGCTTCTGGCGGTCATCCAATGGCGCTTGGCCTTCTAATTGGTTTTTTTGGTTTATTGTTGGGCATTACAAAAGGTGGAAGTGCGCTTGCTAAGCTAACCAGTAATGGTGTGTGCGGAGGTCTACTGCTGTATTTGGGATTTATTGGAATAACTGGCCAGGTTAAGAAGTTATTTGCATGGGCCGAATCTTTCGATATGGCATATCTTGCTTTTGTTGTGCTTATTGCCACCATATTGATGTATGCATGGTTAGAGCACATTCAAAAACGATGGCTAGCCATACCTTTAGGCGCAGCCATGGCCGCAGTGCTAGCGCTTGCATTAGGCGCACCTTTTGAATTCACTACAGCGCCAGGCATTCCACATTTAAACCCTTCGTATTGGTGGGGTGAGTCAAGTGGGTGGCAACTTGGGCTTCCTAGTCTTTCACACTTTATCGCTGTACTTCCTTTTGCAGTGCTGGCTGTGGCTATGTGGTCACCTGATTTCCTAGGACACCAAGTCTTTCAAAAACTCAGTTATCCTAAAAAGAGTGAAAGAGCGTTGATGGACATTGATGACACCATGATCGCAGCGTCTGGTAGGCAGGCGGTAGGAAGTATACTCGGTGGTGGAAACATTGCATCGTCTTGGGGGACGTACATAATTCCTGCATCCATTGCTCGTCGACCAATACCAGGTGGTGCATTGGTTACAGGTATACTATGCATCATTGCCGCATTGTGGGGATATCCAATGGATTTAGCGATTTGGCCACCTGTGTTGTGTGTGGCTTTAATTGTAGGGGTTTTTCTCCCCCTTATGGAAGCTGGCATGCAGATGACACGTGAGGGCAAAACTACCCAGTCTGCGGCATTAGTAGTTATTTCGTCGGTACTTGTTAACCCTGTTTTTGGTTGGTCATTTACCATGTTATTAGATAATTTAGGTTTGGTTGGATGTAAAGACCGAGCAGAAGAACTAGGTAAACGGGGGCGGTGGCTAATACCCGGTGTTACCTTTGTTGTACTTTGTATGGTGATGGCGCTTATTGGCATGTTTCCTGGGGTTCCAGCCATTATGGAAACATTTAGAACGTAGTGGCTACTTGATTTAACACTATGAACAGTGTGTTGTGGACAGTGATTTTCAACGCAGTGCTATTGAATAATCACTCGTCCCAATACGGCGTGTCTGCAAAATAAGCTTTTAAAAAGTCGATAAAAACACGCAGTTTATTGGAAACCAATTTTCTGTGGGGGTAAACGGCATAAAGCGCAATAGATTGTGGGACGAAGTCTTCTAATATTGGCACAAGCTCACCATTTTTTATGGCGTTGTATGCAATAAAGGTTGGCTGTAATACGTAACCGAGCCCATGTTTTGCAACGTCGGTAAGTACCTCTCCATTATTTGCTGTTAGGCGTGGAGTACGTTTTTGCGCATTAGCTTTGAGCGCTTGTATTAATTCAGAGTCGTCGTTGTCGTAATTAACAAAAGCGTATTCAAGGTAGTGATCTGGGTGAAGCTCTGATGGATGAGAAGGTGTACCGTACTGTTTCAAATAAGCCGGTGACGCGCAGAGAGTTAACTTTATTGTCGTTATTTTTATCGCCACCAGCGACGAGCTAGCTAGTTGTCCTGCTCTAAGCGCAACGTCAAAGCCTTCATCTACTACATCGACCTTTCTATCGTTTAATTGAAGGTTTACCGATACCTGCGGATGTGCCTGTTGGAACGCCCCTAAACAAGATGACAAATGAAGTGTGGAAAATGACACAGGTGCACTAACGTGTAAAACGCCTTTTGCTTGGGTGTTGAGTAAGCCCAACTGACCCTGCATGTCATCCATACTTTCAACTATGTGCCTAGCGTGTTGTAAGCACTGTTGCCCTGCTTCAGTGAGGTGAATTTTTCGTGTGGTTCGGTTAAATAGCCTTACATCTAATTGTTTCTCCAATTGGGCAATGTATTTGCTGACTAACTGATTAGAGGTATTAAGTTTTATTGAAGCTCTCGTAAAACTACCTTCAGTCGCCACAACGAGAAATGTTTTTAAAAGATCAATTCTGTCCATTGTATTTTACCCAATTGCAAACGTTTTGTTGGTAATCATTCAATATTTGACGTCTTTATTCAAATCATATTGGAAACTATTCTATATCCATACCGTTAGCCAACCGCGCTAACACGTGAAATGAAATCGAAATATTGAGGAAACGATCATGAACAAGCAACTACTAAATAAACTATTTACAACTAACGACAGCCTAGCGAATCTTGCACTACGTGTACCTACGGGGATTATTTTAGCTGCGCACGGCGCGCAAAAATTATTCGCATGGTTTGGTGGTTACGGTTTAGAAGGTACTGGTCAATGGATGGAAAGCATTGGTCTGGCGCCAGGCTTCTTGATGGCTTTATTGGCGGGCAGTGCGGAATTCTTCGGAGGTATAGCGCTGATTTTAGGTTTACTCACTCGACCAGCCGCTATCGTTAGTGCTTTTACTATGGTAATCGCTATTTTCAGTGTTCACTTTAGCAATGGTTTGTTCATGAGTAACAACGGTTACGAGTTCGCGTTGTCGTTGCTTGCCATTACCGTTGCCCTTGCTATACAAGGCGGCGGAAAGTTCTCTGTCGATAAAGCTATCGCAAGTAAATTTGAATAAACAGATCAGTGTGTTAAGCGGTAGAACGATTGTCTCTACCGCTTTTTTGTATCTACGTTTGTAACAATTAGCGATAGTGAAGGGTGTGTTATGACAAAATTAACAACCGCTTATATTTCTCATGGAGGGGGGCCATTGCCACTGCTAGGTGATAGCAGTCACACTGAAATGGTGACTACATTACAGCAGCTTGTTAGCGATATGGATAAGCCTGATTTGATTATTGTTGTTAGTGCGCATTGGGAAGCACCATTTGTTTCTGTACAGTCAAATGCAACCCCCGAGTTGTATTACGATTACTATGGTTTCCCTGATAAGGCATATAAAATTGCCTATCCTGCGAAAGGTAATACACATGTTGCTGAACACATTTGTGAGACGATTAGTCAAAATGGTATTGCATCGCAGCTAGATGGGGAGCGGGGCTACGATCATGGAATGTTTGTACCACTAAAAATAATGTATCCAAACGCTGATATCCCGTGTATTCAAGTATCACTTAAACAAACCCTTGAGCCTCAGATTCATCTCAAATTGGGTAGTGTTTTACGCGAAGCCATACTAAAAAGCGGTATCGATAATGTTCTTTTATTAGGTTCAGGTTCATCGTTTCACAATATGAGTGCTTTCTTTAAACGCGAGCAATCGTTGTATGAGCGCGCAGCGCAATTTGATTTGTGGCTGCAAGAAACAATGACAACTAAGTTTTTAGAGAATGAACATAGACTTGATGCATTAATTCATTGGCAAGATGCACCTGAGGCTACATTTGCCCATCCCAGAGAAGAGCATCTTTTACCACTTCATGTGTGCTACGGGGCAAATCAACGCGCAGCAGATAATTTTTACCGGCTAACGTTATTAGACAAACCTGCAAGCATGTTTCTGTGGCAACATAGCTAGCGTATATTACGAATTTCAAGTGGTTTAAAGCCAAATATTGAGCATATTGTTTATCAAATCAGCACTTGATTAGATTTACAGTAATTAGCGCTTTACACACATATTTTTTTCATTATTATACGCAGCACTTCAGGAGAGTTGGCAGAGCCCGGTTTAATGCACCTGACTTGAAATCAGACGTGGGGTCAAACCCACCGGGGGTTCGAATCCCTCACT
>NZ_JAJALG010000066.1:0-5937 GCF_020515205.1 Alteromonas sp. McT4-15 | reverse complement strand
GTCACACTTGTTCATGAATACGATGATGTAAGGAATACCAACCTGACGACCAAGTAGGATGTGCTCACGAGTCTGTGGCATAGGACCATCAGTCGCAGCTACTACTAGGATACCACCGTCCATCTGAGCAGCACCAGTGATCATGTTTTTAACGTAATCAGCGTGTCCTGGGCAGTCTACGTGCGCGTAGTGACGAGTAGGAGTGTCATATTCTACGTGTGAAGTAGAAATGGTGATACCACGAGCTTTCTCTTCAGGCGCGTTATCGATTTGATCGAATGCCTGAGCGTTACCGCCGTAAGTTTTAGAAAGAACTGTAGTGATAGCTGCAGTTAGGGTAGTTTTACCGTGGTCAACGTGGCCGATTGTACCCACGTTTACGTGGGGTTTCGTACGTTCAAACTTTTCTTTTGCCATTTCTATTATCCCAGCAAAGTTACATTAAAAAATTTATGAAATTTTACATGAGCTGGGGAGAAATATACTGGTGCTGATAGGCAGATTTGAACTGCCGACCTCACCCTTACCAAGGGTGCGCTCTACCAACTGAGCTATATCAGCACTGATTTGGAGCGGGCAGCGGGAATCGAACCCGCATCATCAGCTTGGAAGGCTGAGGTAATAGCCATTATACGATGCCCGCAAATCCTAATTCTCTGGCCACCTCATAAGAAAGTGGTGGAGGGGGCAGGATTCGAACCTGCGAAGGCTGAGCCGGCAGATTTACAGTCTGCTCCCGTTGACCGCTTGGGTACCCCTCCAGATTGATGGTGCCGACTGCCGGAATCGAACTGGCGACCTACTGATTACAAGTCAGTTGCTCTACCAACTGAGCTAAGTCGGCACTACATCAAGTGGGTGCGCATTCTAGAGTATTGTTTAACTCTGTGCAAGTGTCTTTTTGAAAATTTTTCAATTTTCTTTTTTGACCAATTTTTCAACTAATCAAAAACTTACGTCGAGGTTTACTTTATCAGTTCACTTCGAGCGTAGCGGGCAAGACCCTGCATCACCAAATGAGCGAGGCGCATGTTATCAGCAGATTTTAAGAATGCAAACATTTTTTTGTCTCCACCCCCTAAAATTACGTCAAAATCGGTTCGTTTGCTTGATATGTAATCAATCGCGCTCAAATAAACACCATATAGGGCTGCATGGCACCCTTTAGCGACACATTCTTCTGTATCGTTTCCCACCCCAAAGGTGATTGGAATTTCATCATTCGCATATACTTTTTTGGTCGATGCCACTAAAGAATCTTTCATTACATGGAAACCAGGTACGATCCAACCGCCTAAATGTTGACCATCAACAACAAAATCGACAGTAATTGCCGTACCCACATCCATGACAAAAAATGCATTTTTTGCTTTTTCTGCTGCACCTACCATTGCAAGCCATCGATCAACGCCCATTTTTTGTTCGTTGTCGTAACTATTTTTTATACCGAAAGCTTCTTTTTCTGTGTGCTTTTCTACAAAAATAATTTTTCGCTCGCCACACATGGTTGAAATTTCATCAACCAGTTCCTGATTTCTTACCGACGCGATGTATAAATGCGTAATATTTTGCACTCTATCAATGAAAGAAAACAAAACAGTTGAGTCTTCGCAGCTGTACGGTTCGTTTTCGACATCACTTAATAGGGTATATTTTATTTTAGTGTTACCAATATCGACTAATATCACCTGACTTTCGTCGATATTATTTTCATTAGTTACCACGAAGGCTAACCTCACCACCATGAAAGCGTGTTATGCCATCTTGGGTTTCAACTAAAAGCGCACCACTGGCGTCTACACCTCGGTCAATACCTGAAAAACGCTTTTCACCCATCTGTAAAACAATACGCTTATCCGCATAAAGGTCTAACGCTTCCCAATGCGGAACGAACGGGCCGAAACCTTGTTGGGTAAATTTTGGCAAATAAGCCCACAAAGATTTGATAACTTCAGCTGCAAGTTCATTTCTATCGGGTATGGTGCCAAGATACGAAGCTAAGTCGCTGTGGGGCTGACCAACATCATATTGGTTATCAGGAACACATACATTAAGACCAATACCAATAACACAATGTGCGGTAGCACCTATTTGCCCTTCTACTTCAATTAACACACCTGCGAGTTTTTTCCCTTGTAAGTAAATATCATTAGGCCATTTTAATTCGGCATCGTTAACACCAAACTCTTTTAGTGCATCACAAACCGCCAACCCAACAAGCAAGGATAACCCAGCCATACTTTGGTAGCCGTCTGGAAATGACCAATACATTGAAAAAGTGAGGCTTCCGCCAACAGGTGCTAACCAAGTTCGCCCATGGCGGCCTCGACCAGCGGTTTGAATTTCAGCAAAAATGACATCGCCATTTTCTAAATCATCTCGATTATTCGCAATGCGCTTTTTCAATTCGGTATTGGTAGAGGGAAGTACTGATTCCACATCAATCATTGCTCGCTTGGTGTTACCCAAGTGTTTTTTAATGCTGTCTGCACTTAACAACGGAAATCCTCGCTCTAAACGATAGCCTTTGCCTTTTACTTTAAAGACATCTAATCCCCAATCCGCTAATTGAGAAATGTGACCCGCCACAGCGGTTCTAGATAAACCAACTTGCTGTGCAATGGTTTCACCTGAATGAAATTGCCCATCTGACAACAGTGCTAAGATGTGTTTTCTTATTGCTTTTGATGCCTGTCTCATAGCGAAATAAGTCCTTTGTTTCCCAATAGGCGCACTTCTGGTTCTAGGGCAACCCCAAATTTTTCTTGTACGCTTGCTATGATATCTCTTGCCATGGTTAGAATATCGCTACCCGTAGCGCCACCAATATTGGTCAATACTAAAGGTTGCGTAGGGTGACACCTTACACCATTTAGCGTTTTTCCCTTAAAACCAGCTTTATCGATAAGCCAAGCAGCAGGTACTTTAACTTTTATAGCATCGCCATCTTTGTCTTTGACGTCAAAATGCGGTACGACCTCATATTCTTTTGCTATGTTTTCGAACTGCGAGCGGCTAATGATAGGGTTTTTAAAGAAGCTTCCTGCATTGCCCAATTTAGCAGGGTCAGGCAACTTGCTTTTTCTTATTTCAATTACCTTGTCATAAATCGCTTCAGGTGTCGGCGACGGCAATGCTTGTAGCTCACCATAAGAGGTTTCCGGCTGAATGTTTTTGGGCAATTTGAAATTAACGTGGGTGATAAGTACTTTATTGGCTAATGCGTTTTTAAACACGCTATCTCTGTAGCCAAACTCGCACTGATCATTGCTAATTTTAACTTGCTCGCCGGTTTCAAGGAGAACAACCTCAACAGTGTCTATAAACGCATTTACTTCTCGTCCGTAAGCACCAATATTTTGGATAGGGCACGCACCTACAGAACCAGGGATAAGAGCAAGATTTTCGAGCCCATACCACTTTTCTTGCATGCATAAGCTCACAAATTCATGCCAATTTTCACCAGCCCCTACTCTCAAAAAATGATATTCCTCAGTATCGTAGTGGCTAATACCTTTTATTTGATTTAATAAAATAGTGCCGTTGAAGTCATCAGCAAAAATAGTATTGCTGCCACCACCTAACAGATAAGTTGTTTTATTTTTATCATAGAGTGACAAGAAAGTTTGAACATCGGAGAAACGCTCAATAGCGTTGCAAGAAGCATTAAGCCCGAAGGTACTGAAAGATTGTAGTGACGGCATATCATTATACTTGCTGCGAACAATGCGCTAATGGTATGGGAAGCAAAGCGTAAATAAAAGCGTATTGGAGCAAATAAAACAAAGCCCTATTTAATTAGCTTTATAACCTATTCTGAAACCACCCCAGTGTTTACCGTAAACAAAAATTGGTGCCGAGAGATCATGCATAATTTCTCCAGTATCGCGTTTATAGGTCTGTAACAAAAATGCAGAGGTATTGCTTCCACATCGACTGCCCGTCGGATCATTAAACAATCGCTTAGTTCGGTTGTTGACCAGATCTGTCTGATAGTCTCCTGTTAGCGGCTGACTAAATTTTTTGTTGTGCGTAGGAAAATATCCATTCTTATCAACGGCGCCCGCATATATTATAAATGTGTGCTCATCCAAAATAGGCTCTTGAATAGTGGGCAGTACAGAATCGGTGAACGTGTCAAACGGTGTAGAGTGTTTTACTGGGTTTGTATTTGCTATGGGGGAGTAAGTAAAAGAAAACAATGCTTCTTGAGAGATTTCATTTTCTTCAATAGCCTTTTCAAACCGCTTACCTATTGCTTTAGCAGTTGATACTGCTATATCGCGTACCATACTGTTTTTGTCGTTTACATCAAAATGTTCTAACAGTCTAAAAATATCCTCTGCTTGCTCACTCAACAGAAGGGCCTGACGCGAGACATTAGATAAATCTGTATCTAAGTTTTCTGTTGTCGTCTGAAGTTCTGAAATATTAGCGCCTATGCCCGAACTGTGCTCCGTATTTACTTCTACACGTTCTTGCATTGTATTTACGGCATCACGCGCTTGTGTAGAGAGTGAACCTGCGTGCGATATAGCTTTTTCACTTTCATCTAACAACGTGTTCATCTCATTACTAGAAGTCAGTACTGACTCCATCGTCTCTACTGCCGATTGACTACTAGTGTTCATATCGTGAAGTAAATTTTCTATACCTGATGTAGCGTCAGCTGTTTTCTTTGCTAGATCTCTCACCTCATCAGCAACTACCGCGAAACCGCGGCCCTGCTCTCCCGCTCGGGCCGCTTCAATAGCAGCATTTAGTGCTAACATGTTGGTTTGGTCAGCTAATTGATTAATAGTATTTGTGATAGTGCTAATACCTTCTGCCTTACTTTTTAACGCGCTAAGTGCATTGGCTGACGCATTGATATTTGTTACCAATTTTTGCTGCTGTGACGATAGTTCCTTAAGAAGTTTTGTGCCTTGTTGTGTGTTTTCATCAGATTCATTCATTGATATAGAAGCACTTTTAGCAAGCGTATCCAATTCCACGCCTGAGGATTCAATATGCTGAAGTCTTGATGACATTTCGCTGATGCTCGTTACTTGAGCTCTGAGCATACTTGACAATTGCTCAAGAAAAAAAGAAATAGAAGCACCACCTATTGCTATTCTGCTAGCGGCATCACTGATGTTGTTCGCTTCTTTGGTATGACTTACGTTTTCGCTACCACGTTTGGCAGCATGGGGGGACTTACTGTGATTATCGTCACTCTTGTCTTTAACAACATATGAGCCGAAGGCAACAGCTAAGAAGATGGTTACTACAGAAATGACCATGCTTGCTTCAAAATATATCAGCAATGCGGTTATTGTACCTATGCCTAGCGCTAACACTAAATGTTTCACAAGTTACACCCCACATTTTGCTTAGATCAATTAACTGTAGTGTGCAGTGCATTATTTTTCTATAAGCGCTTGGTATTATGGGGTTAAGTAAAAGTAAACAATTTAAAACATTGCCAATGTGCAGAAAGCAAAAAACCCGCCGTAAGGCGGGTTTCTTTAATTAGGACCTGGCAGTGTCTTAGCTCACTTGGGGTTGGACGCACACTGCGTGAAGAACGCTGCACCGCAAGTGCATGACGGATGCCTAATGGCATGCGGCAAGTGATGAACGGTCGAGCTCTGCGAGAAGCTTTCATAAGAGAAACGGGAGCCCCCTTCGGGATGGCTGACCGCGGGAGTAGCACTATCGTGCAAAATCATGATACGCAGTATCGTGGCTTTTGCGCAAGGAGGACGCACAGTACGCTCAGTTGTTGGCTACTTTTTTCATACTTTTGAACATATACAAAAAAAGCCCTTGTCGTTAGACAAGGGCTTTTCGGAATTGGGACCTGGCAGTGTCCTACTCTCACATGGGGAAGCCCCACACTACCATCGGCGCTAATACGTTTCACTTCTGAGTTCGGAATGGAGTCAGGTGGTACCG
>NZ_JAJALG010000065.1:0-6161 GCF_020515205.1 Alteromonas sp. McT4-15 | reverse complement strand
TGCAAATTAAATTTAAGTTCATGAACCTTTCGTAAATATAAACTTTAGTTCAAACCAAGAGAAGAATAAAACAAAATCTCAATTAACTTACGACTGATTTAGAATAATTTGAAAAAGCCTTAAGCTTCGTTGCTAGCATTATATTTTTGTTGCTTCATTTACGGTTTTATGAAAATATTGAACGATGATAGGTGTATTAAAATTTTTGCCTATCATTATTGGTAAACTGTCCACGGGCAGTCGTGACATAAATTTTTATGTCATTTTTTCGTTTGTAGAAAAAGTCTATCGATAAGCTTAATTCACTTAAATCCCTTGTCTGTCGATGTTTTCTACCTGCAATTTTATAGGTGAAACATGAAGAATTTATTCAAACTATCAACCCTATCACTCATCGTATTGTCCAGCGTTGGATGTGGCGGAGGTTCAAGCGAAACTAACTCTCATCCTATCGACATGACTGCCTACGGAAACCTTGAGGTACTTGTCGCTGGACTACCATCAGGCTTATCGGCAGATATACAGATAACAGGCCCTAATAATTACTCAACGTCATTAACGACAGGAGAAGTATTATCGAACCTAGTTACTGGCGATTACACTTTGAGTGTGAACAGTGTTACCACTCAAGGAGTCACTTATAGCTTTAACAACGGTCAGTCACAAACTGTAACCGTTTTAGAAGGTCAAACCCTGAGCGTAAACATTGATTATACAGCTCCTGTAACGGCAACTGGCGTAATTACAGGTTTTGGTAGTGTTTATATTAATGGTGTTAAGTTCGAAACAGACCAAGCTGTTGTGACCGCTAACGGAGAAACAGATACTGAAGATGCGTTAGAAATAGGTATGGTTGTCACCATAAACGGAAATATTGGAGCCGATGGTGATGGCGCAGAAGCGTCTTCCATAGAATACCAAGCAAGTGCGGAAGGTCCTGTCACAGGCATTAATTTAGCCGAAAAAACCATTACCCTGCTTGGTCAAGTGTACTTTATTGATGATTTAACTGAGTTTGACGATGTAACTTTTGATGCTATTCAGATAGGTAACTGGGTTGAAATTAGCGCTATCGAAAACAGCGATGATCAATACATAGCTACCCGAATAGAGTTATCCGATAGCTCAGAAGAATATCAATTAGTTGGAGAGGTATCGCAACTTGATACAGTAACAATGACGTTCAACATTGCTGGGCAATCCATTGATTATTCTAACGCTACAGTAGAGGGAGAGTTACTAGATGGTGTTGAAGTCGAAGTTGAATCAGAAACAGACCTTGTTGATGGCGTGTTAGTTGCCTCAGAAGTTGAAGTAGAAGAAGCGCCAGATTTAGCAGGTCAGCTTATTGGTTTTGAGGGTGAAATTGAGGTGTTTACGTCAATAACCGACTTTGTGGTAGATGACCAAGCCATCACAACTACAAATGAAACCATCTTCAAAGGGGGACAAAGCTCGGATTTAGCCCATGGTGTCGAGATTGCCGTTAGAGGCACAATTGTTGATGGAGTCTTGGTCGCAACCGAAATCAGAATTGCGCAGGACACTGAAATTAAAATAGAAGGACTTGTTCAGTCAACCGACCTAGATACTAATTCGATTGTTATTCTAGGTAATACAATTTTTACTGATGAGTACACGCGTTTTATTGATGACTCAGAAGACGATGAAAGACGTTTTAGAATCGATGATATTTTAATTGGCGATAAGGTTTCTATTAAGGCATTTGATAACGAAGGCCAACTGCTTGCCAGTCAGATAAAACGTAAAAAAACAGCCAACGAAGTTGACGATGATACGGAAACGACTGAGTTGGAAGGTAAAGTATCAGATATTAGCGCCCCAACGTTTTCTGTTAATGGTGTAAGAGTTAAAGTAACGGAAGCTAGTGTGATTGAATCACCAAATGGCTCAGAGCTAACCTCAAGTGAATTTTTCTCTGCTATAACAAACGATACCGAAGTTGAAGTAGAAGGTATCCCTCAAGATGATGGCTCGCTGTTGGCACTTGAAATTGAGATTGAGTCAAAAGAAAACGATTCAGGTGATACCGAGCCGTTTGTGGAGCTTAAAGGCAACATAGATAGTTTTGACTCGATAGAGGCTTTTACTGTTAACGGCCACTCAATTACCACTAACCTATTTACACGATATGAAGATGGCAACCCTGATTTATTGGCTGTAGGTATTGAAGTGGAAGTTAAAGGGCATCAAGCAGAAGATGGTACGATAGTCGCGAAAAAAATTGAGTTTGAATCAGAAGATGATAATGACCGTGAAAGTGAGATAGAAGGTGAAATTACAAGTTTCACAAGCGCAACTGAATTTACTATTGGTGAGCAAGCCATCACAACGACAGCTAATACAGAATTTGATAACGGTAGTGTTGAAAGCTTGGCTTTAGGCGTTCATGTAGAGGTTGAAGGACACATCAATAATGATGGCATTCTGGTTGCTGATGAAATCGAGTTTGAAGAAGCTGATGAAATATCAGTGGAAGGCGTTGTCTCAGTATTTGTATCAGCAACGGAGTTTTCAATTGGCGAACAATCTATAACTACTAACAGTGAAACTGAGTTTAAGAACAGCAGCGCTTCAATGCTGGCACTTGGTGTAACACTGGAAGTTGAAGGTGTGCTCGATGAAAATGGAACGCTCGTGGCAACAAAAGTTGAATTTGAAGAGCCTGATGATGTTGAAGTTGAAGGAATTATTACCGTATTTACTTCTGCAACTGATTTCGAAATTGATGGACAACATGTAATTACAGATGAGTTTACTGCCTTTAACGATGGTACGGCTGAAAATTTAGCGCTAGGTGTGGAAATTGAAGTAGAAGGATATGCAAACAGCGACGGTTCAATTGTAGCGTTTAAAGTTGAATTTGAAGAATTCGATGAAAATGAAGTCGAGGTCTCAGGCACTATTTCAGAGTTTATTTCCGCGACTGATTTTTCTATTGGAGAGCAGAAAATCACAACCAATGATGATACAGAGTTTGAAGATGGTACGATTGATGACCTAGCTGATGGAGTATCAGTCGAAATTGAAGGTGTGGTCAATGAAGATGGAATACTTGTTGCTGAAAAGGTTTCTTTTGATTAGTGCATTCAATCAAATAATCCTCTAAATTAAATACTCCCCAAAAAGCCTGCATACCAGTTGCAGGCTTTTTATATTATAACGTGAGGTATAAAGACTTATTCGTATTGAAAATACACTCGTTAATCTCTGTTTTTAGCAGGTAGTCCATTATCAATATTCACCGCAAGCTTGTTCAAATCAACGCCATCCATCTTTTGAAGGTTGTGTTGCCATCTAGCAAACCTTTCGAGCAAAATATCGTTTTGGGTACTTAACCGTGTATTCTCTGAATTAAGCCTCTCGTTCTCGTTTTCAAGTTTTTCAACTCGCTTTATAAGCTCAGCGATGGTTGCATCATCATTATCCAAATTTTCCAAGAGTTGACTTAATTTATCGGAACTATCAAATAAAGACTTGGCTTCTTCGATAGCAGCAGATTTTTTGTTTCTTAACTCTTCTTTCTTCAAGTCAAAAGCATGTTTGATTTCGTCATGTTTTGTGTATGTATGGCGTGATGGAGGGCGCTTTAAGCCCAATTCAGATTGCAGTTTTTCTGACAAAAGATCATAAGTCAGCTTTCCACTCCAACCATCAATAATTCCAAGTATTGTTTCTTTGTTGTCTGTTACAAAAGCCATGATTACTCCTCCATATCTGATAGTGCTAAGGCGGTGAGATCAAAAGTAGGAATTACATTTTGCTCATCAATATTGAGTGAGCGTTTGACTGGTGATGGGTCTAATTCATCAGGTATTCTGATAGGTGTCCCATCAGGTGTGTTAGGGTCTTCCATCATGGTAATAATGGTCTTGATCTTTGATAACCTGAAACCTAGAGCTGTTACCCAACGATCAGCACCGAAAACTTTATCTCCTGCTTTAACGATTGCATCCTCTAGTTGCTCCTCATAAAGCTTCTCAAGGTTTTTAAGCTCTTCTAGGGTGTTAGGCAGTCCCTTGAGGCATTCATGGTCACTACAGACCGCACAATCACCATTTTTAACACATGGACTTTCCGCATAGTTGTGAACGCAGTAACCTAACCCTGTAAATTGAGCGACACCCGACCTATTAATACCGAGTGATTTAAGAGAAACGGGTAAACCTAAATCATGTAAAACGATTGCAGGAGGTGGCGACTCAGATGTGTATGGCGATAAAAACTGATTAGCTTGAGCAACCGTCATGATACCTTCTCCAGTTACTACATGACCTATGCGCTTCGTTAGCCGTGATTTCTGTTCTTGTGTTCTACCATCGTAAGCTTTGTTTTGTTCTATATCCGCTCGACCTGACCATTTGGCAATCAACCAATCTTCTTCACCAGCGAGTTTTAACTTGGTATTTAACCAATGCCGAGGTTGGTGAGTATTTAACCGCAATCGAGAACCGTCTTCGTCAGTAATAGACAATTCATCAAAAACCGATTCAATTTGATTTTCTCCTGAGGGTCTATCAGAACCTATAGCGTCACTTACAGATCCGTGACCCACCATTACCCACGAAAACGACTTAACATCAAACTCTTTATGAAACTCATTTTCTCGAACTAAGGTAATGCAGTCCCAGATTTTGACATCGCCATAATTGGGAAAGCCTTTTGTTGTATATTTTTGGTCAACAACAGAGCGCAGATCTCTATAACTAGGGAACGCGATGCTTACCCCAGTTGGATTATGAGTGTGTTTGGTCAGTATTTCGTTGTCTTGAGTTACTGTACCCCCTTTTAATAAGTCCTTTTTCCAGTCAGTCACATGATTAAGTTGGCTTATCAAATTGCGCAACCATTTTATTGCACCATTATGTGACCAACTCATCTGTGTCCCTTTAAAATCAAGACCAGTCTTAAATCCCATCGCTTTTGCGAATTGGTTGTATGTTAACGGTTTATCTTGAGGAAAATCAGCATGTGTAATGCATTCATTATGAACTAAAAATACTTCTGGATTTTCATGAGCAAATTTCGCAGCAGTTCGTGCGGGTTCGGAAATATCAATAAGTCTGTCAAATGCCTGCTGTACGACATCCTCTAGTAGTTTAGGCACCCACTTTTTAACGGGATCTCCACCTTTTGCAGGATGCCACATTAGATATAAACGTCCCTTTTCACTTCTTTGTAATGAATTTGTTGTTAAACCATTAAGTTCTGTATTTCTACTCGGCTGGCACATCAACATTACACATAGACTGGAGAAGTACTTTTGACGAGGTGTTTTAGCTTTGTGAAAGGCATCCGCCACTTGAAGCATTTGATAGTCAGAAGGGCATTTCTCCACTTCTTCTTTACGACTGTCTTCATCAAGTTTAATTCTGGAATCAGATGGACGAGGGAAAGGATTTGACCAGTCTTGTAGATCTAGCTTGAATCGCTTGTCCTTAATGAACTTCAATATTTTTTCAAATGACAGACCAATATTGCGCTTTCCTCCAGCACCTAATTTACTGTTCCTAATCTGCTCCTCAACACGATTTATCAATGTGTTATTGAGGTGCATAATATCAACATCAGATCTGTCATTTAGAGTCGTGTTTTCTTTTAGCGCATTATAGATCCACACTAAAGATGAAGCCCAAGCGGTTGAGTCTCTATGATTTAGTGACTGCTCATAACGTACATAGGCTTTGGCAAAATCAGCAAATGGCTGTTTGAATGGTATATATTTGGATTGGTTTACACTGTTTCCAAATACGATAGTTAACTTCTTTCCTCTTGCTGTGTCCCAAGACCATTTATCACATTCCCATCCTTTCTGAGTTCCTAGAGGGGCATTAAATTCATGATCACCAAAAAGTGATAAGTCATTTTTTGCGAATGCTATGAAGTCCGCATAATTTTTCTGGTAATCGAGCTTATGCTTCGGTGTAAATACCAATACATCAGACATTTAACGCCCCTTCTTTTTCTAGCTCTTGCTTTCTAACATGACACTTTTGAATGACTACTTTGATTGCATTAATACTTCGATTATGGCCTTGTAATGAATCGCCACTATTAGCCTAGACACTTCCCAGCCGTTGAACATGGCGTTTTTCATACTCTACTGGTGACAGTAAATTATTGGAACCATGTTTGCGTTT
>NZ_JAJALG010000064.1:0-6930 GCF_020515205.1 Alteromonas sp. McT4-15 | reverse complement strand
GGCAGAATATTGGAAGGTAACCCACCGCCACAGACCATATAATATAATACCTGTAGCGTTCTATGTTACTTTAGAGGGGAAAATCCCTAGAACCCCTATAAGGTTTGATGCTAGCCTATCGATGCTTATCGCATGCAACAGGCCAGCTCAAATTAAGATTATGCTCTTGTCATATCTTTTAACTTCCCTTTTGAAAACCAGGCAAAAAGCACAGGCAGTACAAAGAGCGTCAAAAATGTCGCGGTTACTAAGCCGCCTACAATAACACTTGCTAACGGTTTTTGGATTTCAGCACCCACGCCGTTAGACATTAACATTGGAATTAGCCCTAGCGCAGATGTAATCGCCGTCATCAACACTGGCCGAAGTCTTGATGTAGCACCATCGAATACAGCGTCAGATACTGATAATCCGTCTGCAATGCGCTGATTGATGCTTTCTACCATCACCACCCCATTTAGGACCGCCACTCCAAATAAGGTAATAAAACCTACGGAGCTCGGTACAGAAAGATATTGCCCTGATAACCAAAGTGAAAATACTCCGCCTATCACAGCTAGAGGCACATTCACGAGGATCAGCATTGCCTGACCAAACGAAGCAAAAGCAAAGTACAGTAGTAATGCAATTAAGCCCAACGAAAGCGGCACAACTAGTGATAATCGTTTCTGCGCCCGTTGTTGATTCTCAAATTGCCCGCCAATATCCACTGAATAGCCAGTAGGCAGTGCTAGCTGCTCATCAATAGATTGACGAATATCTGCCACCACGCTACCCATGTCTCGACCTTGAACATTTGCCTGGATAACAACTCGCCTCTGTACGTCATCACGTCTGACTTGCGGTGGACCAGAAGCAATCGTCACTTCTGCAACATCTCCTAAACGAACCCATGCACCTGACGGAGTTTGTAAGCGCAAGTCGGCTATCGTTTGACTGTTATTTCGAAATTGTTCAGCAAGCCTGACATAAATATCATAGCGCTCATTACCATTGATGATTTGGCCAGCGCTGGCTCCACCTAAACCTTCGCTTACGAGCTCCATTACATCACCCACGGCCAACCCATAGCGCGACAGAGCGCGGCGATTCGGTGTCACAATCAGTTGAGATTCACCGGCAATTTGCTCCATAGCAACATCTCTTGCACCTTCAACTTCTTTTACTAAAGCTTCAATGGCTTGGCCTTTTTCAGCCAAGATGTCAAGATCAGGTCCAAATAATTTAATGGCAAGTTGAGCTCTTACACCCGATAACAACTCGTCCACTCTTGTCGCGATAGGTTGAGAAAAATTGAAGAGCAAACCCGGATGTTGCTCCATTTTTTCTTCCATTAACGCTTGCAGTTCATAGCGGTTACTTGCACTTGTCCATTCAGGCACTGGCTTTAACCCGATATAAATTTCGATATTGTTTACAGGCTCAGGATCGCCTCCTATTTCGGCGCGACCGATACGCGACAATGTATAGGTGACTTCTGGAAACCCCATTAATATATTCTCAAGCTTAGGGGAGACCTCTAGGGCAGTATCTAAACTAGATGAAGGCGCTAAAGTAACACGCAAGTTAATGGTGCCCTCTTCCAGTTCTGGTACAAACTCTGTGCCAAGCCGAGGAAGCACTACACCAGCAGCGACTACCATAATTGCAGCAATTCCAATCACTACTTTTTTATGCAAAATTGCCCACGATAGCCCTTTGCGATACCCCGCGTCTAAAGGTTTCAACACAACGCTTTCTCGTGGTTTCACGCCTTTTTTAAATAGATACGTCGCCAATGCCGGTACAATAATCAGTGCAACTAATACCGCCGAAAGCATGGCCAACATAATACTAATAGCCATTGGTTGAAATAATTTTGCTTCAACGCCTTCAAAGCTAAACAAAGGCATGAATACCACAAGGATTATGGCTGTTGCGAAGAAGATAGGCCGGGCTACCTCCTTGCCCGCTTCTTGTAATCGCAAAGCGATACCGTGCGTATCATGGGACGAGTCTAATGGATCATCATCTTCAACATGTTCACCCAATTGTCTCTTGTGATCATGCTCAGCATCAGTGTGAGTCAAGTGTTTAAACATGTTTTCAACCATTACCACTGAGCCATCTACTAGCATGCCGATTGCCACTGCAATGCCCCCAAGCGACATAAGGTTGGCAGAAAGTCCAAACCACGACATGACCATTAAGGCAATACCAATAGAAATAGGGATCGAAATCAGGACTAAAAACGTGGCTCGTAGATTCATCAAAAATAAAGCTAGAATAACAATAATAAATACGAACGCTAACATTAGCGCATTTACAACCGTATCCACGGCTTGAGTAATTAAGTCAGCTTGATCGTAGAATACTTCAAAACTCACGCCATCAGGCAATGCTTGGTTAATTCGCTGAATACGAGCATTGACGCCATCAATTGTGGCTTTCGTGTTAGCTCCCATGCGCTTAAGTACAATGCCTGAGACGACTTCACCTAAGTTTTGAATGTTACCGTCGGCGTCTTTTCTGGTCATGGTGGCAGCACCCTGACGAATTTCGCTACCTAACTCAACGTTCGCCACATCGGATACAGTAATCGTTGTTCCGTCTACGGTTTTTAAAGGTACCTGACGTAATTGCTCTAACCCTTCCTCGCCATGATCTAACCAGCCAGTGCCTCTTATCACAAGTTGCTCCTGCCCTCGGTTCATATACCACCCCCCCACATTGGTATTATTCCGCTCAAGTGCTTCCATCACTATATCTTGAGTCAAGCCATATCCAAGTAATTGAGATGGATTGAGGTTAACTTGGTATTGGCGTACTTCCCCACCAAAAGAGAGCACATCCGTTACGCCATCGGCAGGAAGCAGCAGCAATTTCACCACCCAATCATTTAAACTACGCAACGCCATAGCGTCTAGGCCTGAATCGGGCTCAGCCAACAATAGATACTGATACACTTGCCCCAATCCTGATGTGTTGGGTCCCATTTCTGGCGTACCGACGCCCTCGGGAATTAACTCTTTAGCCGCTTGCAGACGCTCGAATACCAATTGACGTGCAAAATAGATATCTGTGTCCTCGCTAAACACAACGGTCACACCTGAAAGACCTGTTTTGGAAATAGAGCGCACTTCCATCACATCCGGTAAGGCATACATCACCGCTTCTATTGGATAAGTAATTAACTGCTCTACTTCTTCGGCAGCTAACCCCGGTGCTTCTGTATTGACAGATACTTGCACGTTGGTGACATCTGGAAATGCATCCAAATTCAGTTTTGGAATAACAAAAACCGCGCTGACTATTAACGTTGTCAGAGCAATCACCACTAACAAACGATTAGTAACAGCCCAATCAATTAATTTATTAAACATAAAGACTCCTCCTAATTAGTGGTTGTGTGGGTCAAAACCGCCTTTAGCGATTTGTGAAGCGACAAAAAAAGCACCTTCGCTTACTACGCGAGAACCCGGCTCTACACCGGTTATTTCCCGCAAGCCACCAAGCGCTCTTCCAAGTTCAACTTCGACGGGTAAAAACTCGCCGGGATGATCTTCTACAAATACCATCCAGTCTCCATCGGGCCCTCGCATTAGCGCACTTTCTGAAACAGCCATTACCGGCATTTTTGTCAGAAAACGGAAATACACCTCGGCAAATTGACCAGGATGCAAACGATGTTCAGGGTTGCTCACTAATAGCCGAACCGTTCTCGTTCGAGTAATTGGGTCAATGGTATGTGCCTCTTGTGTAACCGTTGCATCAACTGTGAAGTCTCCCACTTTGATTTGTGCCGGAGAACCTGCACCTAACCGCAGGTTAATATTCGATGGTAGATGCGCTTCTACCCAAAGTTCACTTTCATCTGCCAACGAGATCAACGGCTCTCCCGCATCAATACGCTGACCTTGTTCAAACGAGTCACTGAGTACCGCGCCATCAATTTCAGCACGTAAGCGATATTCTCCTAATGTTATTGATTGCTGTGAGGTGAGCGTTTTCAAATCTGCATCGGATAAACCATATGAGATTAATACTGCACTAGCCGCTTCAAAATTAGCTTTTGCATCAATGTAGCGCTGCTCTCCAACAGTTTTTCGACCAAGTCCTTTTACTCTTTCCCATTCTGGATATGTTGTTCGGTAATTGGCTTGTGCTTGCGCAACGGTTTCGCTAAAAAGCGTGACAAGCACTTGGCCTTTATTTACCCTGTCTCCCAATGCCACATGACGACGCGTGACAACGGATGCCACTCTGGGTGATACTCTATAGCTGCTATAGCCGTTTGAAAATATTTCACCCGGTGCATACAAAGTATAATTGACAATTTTGGGGCTTAGTGTGCTTACTTTAATGTTGGCTAATGCCATTTGATTGGAGTCTAACGATGCAGAAGCAGTTTCATCATGCTCTTCATCATCTTTATCCTCGTTTTCACCTTTATCATGAGCATGTTCGCTTTCGTGATCATCATGTTCATCGGCACCCTCGCCTCCATGCTCATCAAGCTTTTGACCATCTTGTAGTTCATGTTCTTCATGACCATCATCAGTATGTTCGTCATGTTTATCTTTTATGCTTTTATCGATGCTTGTTACCGTTTCATTGTGAGCATGCTGTTGATCAGACTTTTGTGCGAAACTTGGTGCAGCGCCGACAAATGTGGCGATGAAAACTGCTAATACTGTTTTATTCATTTTGTTAATCCTGTTACTCAATTGAGAAATCGTGTTGAACTGGGGGCAAGTCGATAAGACGACCTGATTGCAGCATGAGATTTTTTAATGCTATGCGCGTTTGCTTTTCGAGCTCTATGCCAGACAGTAAACTTTCTGCGCGTTGATTCAGTGCAATAAGGTAGTTAGTCGTTGATAAATCGCCACTGCGCCACTGCTTCTCTAACAAATCACCACTACTCTCGATGCGACCCTTTACCAATGATTGCCATTGCGTAAACTGTAGGTTGTAGCTTTGCCACGCGCCAAACGCTCCTTTTAAATCGAAACGAAGTTTCCGATACTGCGCTCTAAAACGTGCTTCAGTTTCTAACGCCATGCGTTCTGCGGCGCGAGTTTCTGCACTGTAATCGTTGCGAATGTTTAACGGTATGGAAAAGGTCAGCCCAACGGTGTTTTCTCGCGCTTCCTGCCCTGCATTAATACCAAAAGTAGGATTTGCTTTTGCACTACGTCTAGTGACTTCTGCTTCTTCTTTTTGCGTGAGCCATTGCGCATAAGCGCTTGCTACTTTTGGGTGTTTTAGTAATTCTTCATCAGACGGATATGTAGCATTAGAAGGCCAAAAGTCGTCGGGTATAATCCCTCGCTCTGGCTCCCAATCAGGAAGTAACTCCCGCACCATTGCTTCGGCCATTTGAAGTTGAGCCTCTGCTCCCGCCACTTGAGCAAATTGTTTCGATAACGACAAAAAGGTAAGCTCTGCATCGATACTCCCTAGATCACCAGCCGCTTGACGTATTTCGACCAATTCAAGTAACGAATTAAGTTGCTGTTGTTGTGATTTTGCAATTACAGCGGCACTTCTTGCTGCACGCCAATTGATTAATGCATCAATAGCATCAGCTGATTTGTTTAAAACGACTTCTTGGTATTGAGCTTGTGCAGCAGTGCGCATAAAACCCGCTTTTTGTCGCCTTGCGCCTTGCCTGTCCCAAAGGTCGATTGTCTGTTCAACACCCACGCTGTAGTCATTGTTATCGCCATTACGCGTATAGTCAGTTGACAATTCAGGGTTATAAAGGGCTCGTTCAGAAGCATCAGCGAGCGCACCTGTGCTTAACAATTGTTCTTTGGCCGCGACAATATCGGGATGTTTGTTTATCTGTGAAGAGAACCAACTTTCCCAGTTCTGATTTTGCGCATGAGCAAAAATCGGTACAAACAATAAGCAAGTGCACAGCAGTTTGGTGCCATTAAATGTAAGTAAGCTAAGCCGTCTCAATGATGTGGCTTTTGTTGTTTGAATACGCTTAAAAGACGCAGATAGCAGTGGCGGCCTGACATGCAGGTCACGCCCAATAAAATGAGTGAGATTCATAATAATCCTAAAATTAAATAATAACGGACGTCGCGTTTAAGGTTATCGCGACGAGCTTTAAACAGAATTTAGGATTTTTGCTTAGGTGGGCGCAGTAGGCGGTTGATAGGTGCGTCTATAAGAGCATCTAGATAGTTAAAGTTGTGGTTGGACACCACGTGATGGTGTTTACTGATACTGTCATGACCGACCCACTGAACATGTGTACCATGGCAATGACCACAGTGATGACAGTCGGCTGGGTTATGCTGCCCCTTTACTTGGTCGGTACTTGCATCTTGAATACTTGTTGATGACAAACTCTTATCATGCTCAGCATGATTGTGTTCATGTTGCAAATGTTGAGTATCTATTGCATGAAAATCTAATGAATTGGCCACAGCAGAAAACGACTGAAAGAGTATCAGCGAGATCATGATGTAACTTATTCGTTTTAAATTTTTCATAAGCGTGAGTCTACCAAGTCTATTTCACTTCGTCACGACATTGTTCATTGGCAAATTCTAGCTTACAGTTGGGAAATACTTTAGACATCACATGTTGTAATGTTTCAGGTTGTATAAATTAGACGTCGAGATGAGGGGTGGTTACAATTTTTACTATTGGTTAAGAAATATCTTGAAAAAGTAGATGTATGAACGCGTAACCCCCTGGGGGAAGGCTTAGCAGTGTGAATAACGGATGATTTAGGTGTTAATGTGATTGAACAAAATAGGTCGTTTCCAGATGACTTCGGCTTTGACTATTGTCTTATGTGGATTAGTACGGAGAAATATCCCTCATTTAGGGGTTCTAGGGATTTTCCCCTCTAAAGTAACATAGAATGCTACAGGCTTTGTATTATATAGCCTCCAGCTGTGGGTTACTTTCGTTTCCAAGCTTAAT
>NZ_JAJALG010000063.1:0-7138 GCF_020515205.1 Alteromonas sp. McT4-15 | reverse complement strand
CACCTGACTCCATTCCGAACTCAGAAGTGAAACGTATTAGCGCCGATGGTAGTGTGGGGTTTCCCCATGTGAGAGTAGGACACTGCCAGGTCCCAATTCTAAAACAAAGAACCCAGCGAAAGCTGGGTTTTTTGTTTCTTATGCTCTACTTATTTACTTACAATTTTTCGTTTTTCTGCAATAACTTAGTTTACAAACTGCTGGTATTGTTGCGCTTATAACGTAGTGGGTTTTCACCTTTCATTCACCAACTCGCTACTACACTATTCGTTTTTGAGCGTATTAAAGGAATATCATGCGTAAGCTTCGAGTATCACTAATTGCACTAACTTGCTTTTCATCTAACAGTATCGCTCAGGATATTGATGTGAGTTTAGGTAGTGGCTGGCCTTTCTTTCTTGTCCCTACGGTTTCTACAAAATATGATGATGTAGAGCTATACGTGAATTATAAAATGGGATTAGATGACGGCTTTACTCTGGGTGCACAAAAACAATACGAAAACCATGTTGTAGGCATATTCCTCGGTGCTGTGGGCGCGAGAGATGCAGAGTACAGCTGCGAAGATGAACTGACTTGCCCTATTATTAGGTTGGCGCTAACTGATGCCCAAACAACGCAAGGCATAGGAATGTCATACGAGTATCGATTCAATACCTCACGTGAAGGCTGGGCTTTTAGAGTAGAAGCCGGCTATGGAAAAGAGTCACAAAACGATACGAATCGTTTCGATGGCAATGCACAAGTCGTTTATCATTTCTGATCCCTAGCAACGGTATACTCAATTTATTACGATACAAAGGTTCTTATAATGTCTGAAAGAATAATAATCAGTGCCACCTTCAACCCAGCCGTAAAAACTTATTGGTTAATAAGCTTACTGTTGGTTTCAACTATTACTGTAGTAGGAATACCAGTCTTAATTATATCTATTCCTCTATTCTTTCTGATTAGTAGCAAAATATTAGCCGCGATGTCAGCGATTGTGACTGAGCGAAAACTCGTGGTAAAACGAGGTGTGTTTAATAAAGAAGAGAAGTCTATTCCACTAGAGAAGATAACAGATGTCGCTATGGTGCAAGGACCACTAATGCGCATCTTCAATCTTTATCGTCTGTCATTTGAAACTGCCGGGCAGTCAGCTCAAGGCGCCTTGGTTTCATTGATTGGTATCAATGACGCCGACACATTCAGAGAAACGATATTGGCTCAGAAAGATAAGTTGTTAACGGGTAATAACGCAATGCCAGATCAGAAAACAGATGAAAACAATGATATGAAGGTGCTAATTGACAGCGTCAAACGTATTGAGCTACTACTAGAAAAGGTACTAGACAGTAAATAGCACTACGGTGAATTTTTCTGTTTTGAGTCTGGTATTTGTTTGCCGTCAGTATTTCTAGACGATC
The DNA here is from genome assembly GCF_020515205.1 of Alteromonas sp. McT4-15. NCBI lineage: Bacteria > Pseudomonadati > Pseudomonadota > Gammaproteobacteria > Alteromonadales > Alteromonadaceae > Alteromonas > Alteromonas sp. McT4-15. The sequence continues at coordinate 5,729 of NZ_JAJALG010000063.1, read as the reverse complement.
TTCTTAAATAAAAGCTCTATTAGCATCTACTTACTTTTAGCAAAGTGACTGTTTTTTGGTAAACTCTATCGGATATTTTTTTTAGTCGAAGTGAATAGGACGAACCAATGGCCGTATTCGGTACAGTATTTATGCCACAAATGGCACTTGCTACCTTTGTCAACGATAAGTGGACTGACACCGAATTTGTCAGCGCAGATAGTATTCAATTGCATCCTGGTGCGCATGTGCTCCATTATTCGAGCACTTGCTTTGAAGGCCTAAAAGCTTTCAAACATGAAGATGGTAGCATTAACATTTTCAGAATGGACAAAAACATTGAGCGCTTTGCTCAAAGTAGTCGTCTTTTAAACTTGCCTGAAATAGACAAAGCGCAAGTAGAAAAAATGATTATTGATATTGTTGCGAAGTACGCGTCTGAAGTACCTGAGCCTCCTGGTTCAATGTATATCCGCCCAACGCATATCGGCACAGAAGCGTCTATAGGTAAAGCAGCAGCGCCATCAGCAAGTTCAATGTTGTATGTATTATTATCGCCAGTTGGCGATTATTTTGCTGGCGGTGCAAAGCCACTACGCTTGCTATTAGATGAAACAGGAATGCGCTGCGCACCGCACATGGGAATGGTTAAAAGTGGTGGTAACTATGCCAGTGCCTTACCGCCTATTTTAAAAGCGCGCGCTGAAGTTCAAGCTGACCAAATATTGTTTTGCCCTAATGGTGATGTACAAGAGACTGGAGCAGCTAACTTCTTACTTATTGATGGCGATGAAATTATCACTAAAGGATTAGACTCAAGTTTCTTACACGGTGTGACACGCGCTACGGTGCTTCAAATTGCTAAAGATCACGGCATGAAAGTAAGTGAGCGTGACATCACTGTAGAAGAGCTTTTAGAACGTTCAGCGAAACCGAATACTGAAGCAGCGCTTTCAGGTACTGCGGCGGTTCTTACGCCAGTAGGTACTTTTATCCATAATGATAAAGAGTATCAGGTTGGAAGTGGTGAGGCAGGCCCAGTAACTATGAAGTTAAGACAGGCGCTAAATGATATCCAGTGGGGTAAAGCAGAAGACACTCACAACTGGTTGGTGAAAGTACCTCGCTAGTTTGATGATACACAAATAAAAAAGCCTGCATAAGCAGGCTTTTTTGTATCTAAACGGTAACGGCTTATTTTGCTTTACCTTGTTTAGCCACGGCATCCATCATCGCCTTAATAGCTTCAGGGTCGCCTAAGTATTCTTTTGAAATTGGCTTTAGATTTTCATCTAGTTCATAAACTAGTGGTACACCAGTAGGTATGTTCAGGCCAAGAACTTCTTCATCTGACATGCCATCTAAGTACTTAACAAGTGCACGCAAGCTATTGCCGTGAGCGGCAATAATGACACGCTTTCCAGCTTGGATATCTGGGCGGATAACATCGTGCCAATACGGAAGTACGCGCTCAATAGTAAGCTTTAAACTCTCTCCACGAGGAAGAATGTCAGCATCAACATGGCTATAACGAGGGTCGTGGCCAGGGAAGTGTTCGCTGTCTGTTTCTACCGCTGGCGGTGGAATATCGAAACTACGACGCCAAATCTTAACTTGCTCTTCACCGTGTTTAGCGGCAGTCTCTGCTTTATCTAAACCTGTCAATCCACCATAGTGACGCTCGTTTAGTCTCCAATGGCGCTCAACTGGTAAGTAGTGCTGGCCCATTTCTTCAAGCGCAATATTCAGCGTTTTGATAGCACGTAAAAGCACAGACGTATAAGCCTGATCAAATGCAAATCCAGCATCTTTAAGTAGCTGACCAGCGGTTTTCGCTTGCGCTACGCCAGTGTCAGTCAAGTCAACGTCGTGCCAGCCTGTGAAACGGTTCTCAAGGTTCCACTGACTCTCTCCATGACGAATAAGTACCAATTTATACATAGTTGGGTTACCTGCGGCGTTAGAGTGAGATAGTCTGAAGTTCGCCACTATGGACGTTCAGACGTATATTTTAAAAACTGCCGATATCATCCTTGATTGGCATCAAAAAATCCAGTTTATACGCAGACAAAAGTGCAGGTATGACGAGTAATTATAAAATAAATGTAGACTGCCAAATGTTCTGTCAACCTACTTACTATTGCCTATATAAAACGACTTAAATCAGGATGTGCTACGTCTAACCATTGTTTCATTGAAGGCTCTTCAATAAAACTGAAGTCGGCAAAGTCAAACCCTGGCGCCACGGTACACCCAACTAATGAATAGTCGCCCATACTTTGTGCCGCTTGAAAATGGCCTGCATTAACTACCTCCACGTACTCATTACCTTCGCCACCAATGCGCCGTTCCCACAACTGCTGTTTATGCAGTTGCAGAAGTTGCAGTGGGGCGCCTTCGTAATGATTCCAAACTTCATCGTGTAAAACGCGATGAAAGCGGCTTACCTGCCCTTTAAGTAGTAGAAAATAAATGTGCGTAAGTGCAGGACGAGTATCACCGTGAACGAATGATTGGGTTTCATGTTCAGACCGAAATACCTGACGATAGAAGCCACCTTCTGGGTGCGGTGTTAAGTTGTACTTTTTTACTAGTGGGTGGGTCATAGTTGTGTCGTTACTCTTTCGCCTTTTTGGCTGCGCATTATTTAGCAAAGCGCAAGGCTGTTCTAATCGAACTTAAGCATACCGTTTGCGCCTTTATAAGAAAACAATAATGTTACATCAATGTAAATGGTAAGTGCTCTTATAAGTCACGTCGCTGATATCCAATGTGAACTTTTTTTCATGTGTTTTGCGTACAAATAAGACTATCAAGCGTCTGGGGTAAAAACCCACGCTTATTAAAATAACTATTGAACAGGCAAATAAGGATGGAGAGCGTATGACATACAAGTCTTTTTCACAGCTAGAGGTGAAGGGGAATACCTACAAGGCAGTCAACTTAGATGGTATCGGTAAACAGTATGCGCTCGACCGACTCCCTTTCTGCATAAAAATTTTACTTGAGAACCTAATTCGTCACGAAAATGAAGAGTTCGTATCAAGTAACGATATTGAACAAGTCGCAAAGTGGGATGTGACTAACCACGTTGACCACGAAGTATCGTTCGTGCCTGCCCGTGTAATCTTGCAAGATTTTACAGGCGTTCCTGCAATTGTTGATTTAGCCGCTATGCGAGATGCAGTTGATCGACTCGGTGGCGATGCACAAGCAATTAATCCGCTTAATCCGGTTGAGTTGGTTATAGACCACTCTGTTATGGTTGACCATTTCGCTGAAGAAAATGCCCTAGAGAAGAACACCGATATTGAGATTGAGCGAAACAAAGAACGTTATCAATTTTTGAAATGGGGGCAGTCGAGTTTTGACAACTTCAAAGTGGTTCCACCTGGGCGCGGTATAGTTCACCAAGTTAACTTAGAATATCTGGCGCGCTGTGCATTTACCAAACAAGAAAATGGCGAAACCTTAGTGTATCCAGATACCTTGGTAGGCACAGATTCACACACCACCATGATTAACGGTTTAGGTGTATTAGGTTGGGGTGTCGGTGGGATTGAGGCCGAAGCAGCCATGCTCGGTCAGCCAGTTACCATGCTACTGCCAAAAGTAGTCGGCTTTAAATTATCAGGTCAGCTACCTTCGGGTGTTACGGCTACTGACATGGTATTAACCATTACAAAGCAACTGCGTGAACACGGTGTAGTGGGTAAGTTTGTTGAGTTTTACGGTCCCGGATTGAAACACCTTACCACCGCCGACCGTGCAACAATTGCTAACATGGCTCCGGAATACGGTGCCACATGTGGTATTTTTCCAATTGATAATGTTGCTCTTGATTATCTTAAGTTAACCGGCAGAGACGAACAGCAAATAGCACTTGTTGAAGCTTATGCGAAATTTAGTCAGTTATGGCATGACGACCATTCAAAAGATGCTGAGTATCATGAAACGTTATCACTTGACCTTAGCGATGTAGTGCCATCCATCGCTGGCCCCAAACGTCCTCAAGATAAGATTGCATTAGATGAAGCCGCTAACGCCTTCAAAGAATGGCATCGTTCACAAATCGACATTAAAGTGGTCGATGAAGAAGCCGACTTTGTGGCAGAGGGCGGTTTAGGCACTACTGCAGACGTTGATGAAGATCACGATTCATTTGTTGAGTTCAGAGGCAGTAAATTCAACCTTGAAGATGGCGCCATTGTTATTGCCGCAATTACTAGCTGTACGAATACGTCGAACCCATCTGTATTGGTTGGCGCAGGCCTACTTGCCAGAAACGCAGCGGCAAAAGGTCTAACCCGTAAGCCTTGGGTCAAAACGTCGTTGGCCCCGGGGTCACAAGTTGTCACACAGTACCTAGAAGATGCTGGACTCATGGACCCTCTAGAAGCGCTTGGCTTCAACTTAGTGGGCTATGGTTGTACTACGTGTATTGGTAATTCAGGTCCATTACCTGATGCCATTACCGATGCTATTCGAAAAGCCAAACTAACAGTGACGTCTGTATTGTCTGGAAACCGGAATTTTGAAGGGCGAATTCACCCTGATGTAGCAGCAAACTATTTGGCGTCACCACCATTGGTCGTGGCTTACGCGCTAGCTGGCAATATGAATATCGATATAACCAGAGAGCCGCTGGGAAAAGCCGATGATGGTTCGCCTGTGTATCTGAAAGATATCTGGCCAAGCGAAGATGAAATTCAAAAGTACATTGCTGAAAATGTAACTGGCGACCTGTTTAAAGAGAAATACGCCGATGTTTTCAAAGGTAGCGGTGAATGGAATTCACTAGAAGTCAGTAAAACATCAGTTTACGACTGGCCTGAGTCAACCTACATAAAGCATCCGCCATTTTTCGAAGTAATGGGCAAAGAGCCTGAGGCGCTTAAGTCGATTGAGAATGCGCGGTGTTTGGTTAAGGTAGGTGACTCAATTACCACTGACCATATCTCTCCTGCTGGCGCGATAGCTAAAGACAGCCCTGCAGGTGAATACCTACAAGCTCAAGGTGTAGAGCCAAGTGACTTCAATTCGTATGGCTCTAGGCGTGGTAATCACGAAGTTATGATGCGTGGAACCTTCGCGAATGTGCGTCTGCAGAATCAATTAGCGCCTGGTACCAAAGGCAGTGCCACCACCCATTTTCCCAGCGGTGATAGTATGTCTATCTTCCATGCAGCTATGCGCTACAAAGACGATGGTGTGCCTGCAATTGTCATAGGTGGTAAAGAATACGGGACCGGCTCAAGTCGCGACTGGGCAGCGAAAGGACCTTCATTAATGGGGGTTAAAGCGGTAATGGCTGAAAGCTATGAACGTATTCATCGTTCTAACTTAATTGGCATGGGTATTTTACCCCTACAATTTAAAAGCGGTGATAGTGCCACTTCATTAGGCTTGAAGGGTAATGAGTCTTACTCTATTGACGCTGTATCGCGCGGACAAAAAGAGGTGAGTGTTACGGTTAATAGTGATGAAGGTGAAAGTAAGTCGTTCATGATGGACATTCGTATCGATACATCGAATGAATTTACGTACTTTGAGAATGGCGGCATTCTGCATTACGTTATTAGAGAATACTTGAAAAAGTAACGCCTGATTTTATTATCAACTTACATCAAAAAATAAAAAGCCCAGCTTAGCTGTAATGCCGTTCACTTAAGGTGAGCGGCATTTTTCTTTCTGCTGTATCGCTGTGGTCTCTTCTTAACTGTTCGGGGGAAGCTGCGTTCTCGCCGTGG
>NZ_JAJALG010000062.1:0-7229 GCF_020515205.1 Alteromonas sp. McT4-15 | reverse complement strand
TATAGCAAAACACATCCGTCTGCCCTTAGCAGTCAGAGCATTTTCAATGATGCTTAATCAGCTATCTGCATTTTTCACGAAAGTCAGGCTGTTCATCAGAGAACATGGTGAACAGCCTTTTATCCGATTCGCACAAAGTAGAAAAACCCTTTAATATTAATTCGTTGAGCTAGGGATAGTCTGGATCATGAATCCGGTTATTTTACTACAAAGCACGGATTTACCATCCAAAGCTAGGGAGATTCCTGCAAACTGACCCTGTGGGTTATGAAGATCAGATGAACCTTTATGCTTATGTGGGGAATGATCCGATTAATTTGGTTGATCCTACAGGTGAATATGGAGTTGCAGGTTTCCTGATTGGTGCTGGTATTGAATTAATAGCGCAAGCTGCCACTGGCAATTTTGATGCTACAGATGTTTTAATTGCGGGGGCCGTTGGAACAGTGACTGGTGGTTTTGGTGGCAGGGCTGTTACAAGTGCGCTCAAGGGAACTATTACTGCTAGTCAAGCTGTAAGGCAAACCGCTGTTGTTAGTGCTGCTGCAAGTGGGGTTGGTTCTATGGCGCAAGATGTTGCAAACGGTGACTCAGTCTCTGTTACTAAAGCTGCAATAAGCACTGTTAGCGGTGCAGCTAGTGGATTTGTCGGTGGCAAAATAGCAAATTCATTCGCTGCGAAACTTGATAAAATGTCCAACGCTGGTGGAATAGCAGCACAAATATCAGGAACTACTAGAAGCGCGATGGTAGGTAATACTGCGGAGCGAACTACTTCGGCGGCAACTGGGTTAGCAAACAAAGCTGCTGATGTCGGAATATCTATCGCCGACAAGAAGTTCAAAGAGAATTTATAGTGAGGGGGGGAGGTGTAGATGTTTGTAAAGCTATATAAAACACAGCTAATAACGTATCTTGCTTTGTCAGTAGTTGTTGGATGGCTGATCGCTATCGAAAATGGCATCATACGGGGTGCTGGATTTACCATCGTATGTATGATTTTTCTGACATTATATTCTTACTTTTCATATAAAAAACAATTATCCAAATATGGTAAAAGAGACATTACTTGAGTTAGGTTAAAATATTGATTTGAATCCAAAGCCTCGCTCGTGCGGGGCTTTGTTTTTACAGTAGACTGATGACTTGTTGAAATTCTCCATTGCGCCAATGGCCGAGGGATTTCTTGCCATCGGGCGTGATGCGTTCGAGGAAATCTGGGAAGTCTATATTTTTTCCATAAAGCGTTTGCCCCTGACCCAGCAAGTCACGACTTAATTTCCCAGATTGGCTGTCACGTGAAACCGTTTCAGATAACGTGAGCACATCAAATTGACTAGTCATATTCTGCTCCCATCGGTTCCTAGTTTACTCGCTACTGTGAGTGATGAAGTAATGCCATGCTTGGCGGCAAAAGTTTGCAGCTTCCTATCGTAAAAGCCTGCATCGCGTTTGTAACGGCAAAAAATCTGATGACTGTGTTGGATTCATCGTAAATTGCCCGAATATCATTTTCTCCCGCATCAATTGAATAAGAGCCGTCATCTAACCGATAAGCTGCTTGTCCCCCGACGAAGCACTCTTGGGTAAACCTCGACAGCACGTTTTCAACCTGCTCGGGCTTTACTGTCTGAAATGCGGTGTCGCAATAAGGCATGTCTCTGGCTCTTGAGTTGCTGAGCCATAAGTATAGCAAATGCAATTACACAAGGATGAACAAACGCAGACTTTGGAACATTTTAAGAGCGAGGTGGAACGTACTAATGAGCCACACTGGAACATTTGATGAGTTCAGGTGAACGTTTTTATGAGCGTAATCAGCTGAGTAGACTTTTCGTTTGTTCCATCTGGGCTTTTTTTCGTGAACCGCCAGACTACTTAGTGCGTTCCACTGGAATTTTAGAATGTTCCAGTCACGGCAAAGGTATAAAAGTTACGAGCATTAAATTGATCGCCCGTTCGGTAGTGTTTGAGAATTATTGATGACTTTGATTGGGCCGTGATAGGCGTTCACTTTGATTGCATTTCCGGTAGCAGCAAGAAGCGCTAGCAAACCAGAGTTATTCCTCGCGTCATTCGAATCGACCATACCGTGAACAAAATCTAAGTCCTCAATCAACTGGGCGATATCAATAAATTGCATATACACACGCATTCGGTATTTGGCTTTCTCAGATCGCTTCGTTACTACCGTTATAAAATAATCAATAAGCAAATTTATGGTGCTAATTCGGCTTAAAGATGATGAAAATGATGTTGTTTTTAAATCAGGGTAAGCGCTGTCGATAATGAAAGATAAATTGGTTTTTGGATTGTCAAAAAAGGTATTCTGCATGTAATAGCAGAACTCTTCTTTAATAAACCGTAGCGACCGCCACTCTATTGCAAAAGCCACTGTGCTTAAGTAGCTATTAAGCAGTTTTACCAGCACATCACGGTTTTTTATAACAGCACTTCGAAGCAATGAAATGTGAGCCGCTATAACATCAAGCTCGTTGTTCGTTGCAACTATGTCCCCTATTTTCAGAAGCGATTCATCTTTAGCCAAGCAAATTTTTTTGATTTCGGAAGCAAGCTCAGTGATTAAGGCCACCCCCTTTGATTCACGATCTGTTGTTATTTTATCCTCGCCAATCAGTTCCCAGAGTGCGTGGTCATAAACTTGTGTCATTCCGTAGCTTTGGGCTTTTTTCTTGATTTCACCATAAGTACGAGGATGAAGTTGTGTGCGCCCATGAAAAGCACGGGTGAACTTCCCATTAACTACTTCCTGCCCAGTGACGGGATCAGTTCGTATCGTTCCCATAAACCTTTCACAAGCTTTTCCAGAGCAATTGATGCCTGTTGCGACCACAAACAGCCTCATCTGACACTGTGCGGCTAGCCGGTATTGCTTGCCATATCGACGTTTCATGTCGGCATTCCAAAAAATTTTTTTATGAATTTCAGTTTAGTTCATTTTGGGTAAGTCACGCTCAGTTATGGGGAGAGGATTGCAGTACCGCTCTGTCATCCTCCTACCGGAAAAATGGTGGGGCACTACAGTAGACATTCGATGCCGTGATAAAGGTATGAACATGTCTGAACTTGAAAAGACGCAAAAAGAGCGGGAGCTGGCGCAACGGATCAAACAGGACTTAATTAAGCAGCACGGAATGCTCCTGTTTGGCAAAGCACTCTATCAGGTGCTCGGCTTTACCAATGGTGATGCATTCCGACAGGCATACAAGCGGGGCAAAGTGCCTGTTGCCGTTTTTGAATTGGAAGGAAAACGAGGGCGTTATGCATTAGCGGAAGATATTGCTAATTGGTTGGCGTCCCGACGAATGACAGTAAGTGACAAAGAAAAACGTGGAGGTGCACTATGAAATCATAATCTCTGGACATAAAAAAACCTCGCAAGGTGCAACTTGGAGGTTCTTTCATTGGGAGAGGCTACGCCTCATCAACCTGAATTAAACGTAGTCTCTCCCTGACGATAAAGCAAGCTAATCGCGATGCAAGTTGGAAATAATTTTTCTGACACGTCGTCGTTTAGCCAAATGGAAGGGTAGATAAATGATACTGCCATCAGTAAGACGGCGCGTTTTGCGCCAATTGTTAAGCGGTGACTATTCGAATCGCAAAATCGCCAGAAGTAATAACATCACTCATACGTCAGTGAATCGTATGGCACGCCGTGTAAAAGAGTTACAAGTAGATTGGGAAATGCTGAAAGATAAAACTGACAGCGAAATTAACGATCTGTTTATCAGTCGACGGCCAAAAAGCTTGAAGGCCATGCCCGATCTTAACTATTTCACCCAGCAGCTTCGTAGCATTAAATATATGACGCAAGAGTTACTATGGGAGGAATATGCGGAAGAAAACAAAGACAATCACTACAGCCGCTCCTACACTAATAAATTGCTTCGTGAGGATCGCAAGCAAAACAAAGTCGCAATGTTACAGCACCATCCTTTGGGTGGAACCTGTCAGGTAGATTTTGCAGGTGAAACCCTAAAGGCTAAAAACTGTATCGCGGGGTTTAAGCCGCCTCAGTTTTTAGTCTGTAACTCACCAGCAAGCGATTACCCAGTTGTGGTAGCCTGCCATTCGCAAAAAATCCCTGACTTTCTGGAAGGCATGAACCGCGCAGTAAAACTATTTGGCGGAGTACATCAGGTTTATCTCACTGACAATTTCGCTTCCGCTGTTAAACCAAAGCATAGGGATACGCCAAACGATAGCTTCGCAGCATGGGCAGACCATTACGATACCATGCTTTCCAATACTCGACCGGGTGAGTCTGCTGACAAGGGGCCAGTTGAACAAAGTGTGCTTAATGTTGAGCGTTGGATTATCGCTCCGCTGCAACGTATGACCTTTGCATCACTGGCAGAAGTCAATGAAGCGATAAAACCACTGATGCAGAAGCTCAATGAGAGAAATTTCGCTCAGTATGAGGGTAGCCGCTCCAGTTTCTACAAAGAACATGAACTCCCGCTACTCAAGCCACTACCACCTGAATCGTTTGATGTTCCCCAGACGATAAAAACCCTGACCGTTGAGCCTCATCACCATGTTCGCATTGATGGCCATGGCTATTCAGTTCCTGTGAATCTGGTAGGCCAAGTAGTGAAAGTTCATGTTTGTACGAGTTCTGTTCGTGTAATGCACAATGGGAAAACCGTCGTTGTTCATGCCAAAAGTAAAAGCCAACGGCAGAACACAACATTACCAGAGCACATGGCTCAAAATGAGCTGGCTTACCAAAGCTACACTTATCCATTCGCAAAATCTTGGGCGAAATCCATAGGCATCGCATCTGAAGCCTTTGTCGACAAGCTATTTGATAAACGTCCAGAGAATGACCAAAAACCGATGCGAGCAGTGAGCAAGCTAAAGAAGCTAGCTAAGTGCTATGAATATGAACAAATGGAGGTTGCATGTGAACGCGCACTAGCGATTGGTGATGTTAATGTGACTACCGTGGAGCGCATCCTCAAGCGGAATACAAAAACACTGCCACGGCCTCGCAAGTCAGTTGGTGTCACGCAACTTCATCACAGTAATATTCGTGGAGCAGAGTATTTCTCAGGTATAGAAGGAGTGCGTCATGATTAGTCCGTCTATCCGCAAACCAATTGAAGAGCTGGGGCTGCATGGTGTTCTTCGCGCACTTGAAACGCAGTACGGCTCTAACGAGTTCGATGATTTGACCTATGAAGAAAGGCTTGAGCACCTTTTCATTACGCAAGTTGAAGAAGACCGCAACAGAGCAATGACGCGCCGCGTTAAACAGGCTCGACTTCGTTTTCCCAATGCGTGTACCGAGAACATTGAGTTCGGTGGCGAGAGAAGCGGCCATAAAAAGTTGCTTCTTTCTTTGCTGACAGGCAATTGGGTAATGAAGCATCTTAACGCAATAATAACTGGAGCTTCTGGTACGGGTAAAACCTATCTTGCAAACGCCATCGCGAACGCTTTGCTATTGGCAGGGTATAAAGTGCTGTATTACCGCTTAGATGACTTTTTTAAGGAGGCCTACAAGAAACAAACATTGGATCAATACGCAAATTTTCGTCGCGCACTTTTGAAAACAGATTTACTTATCCTTGATGACCTCGGTGCGTGCGAGCTGTCGGCAGAGCAGGTAGAAATTCTCTACTGTGTTTTAGAAGACCGCTACACAGAATGTTCAACCCTGATCACCTCCCAAATCCCTGTTCAGGACTGGCATGCCTTTATCGGCAGTGACAATGTCGCCGATGCGATTCTTGATCGCATCATACACAACGCTCACAAGTTGCCGTTGCATAGTAAAAAATCAATGCGGGAGAAGTTTGGCAAGCTTGCGTTAGAGCAAGATCTAAAGGAGTCCGGCAATGAAAAATAGTATCGCATTTGTCTATTTCTGGATTAACGGAGGTGTCGCATGGCTGTAACACACATGGCATACCAAACGATGCTTCGCCAGATTAATCTGCAAGACATTTACATTCAGCAAGCGTTCGAATTTTATCGAGACCGTTACTGTAATAACGACGAAATTCAGCGTTTTGTCAGTACCTCAAGTGCTATACCCGATGAACTTCGTGACCATGCTTTCATCGGGCTATGCGACCGTGCATTGGGATTGGAAATACCCAGTGCCAGAACGATTGAGGGCGGTGCTATACGAGGTCACTATCAACATTGCGGTTTATTTGTTCCATCAGGCGGCGAGCTATTTAGAGGATGCGTGGTATTTCCTGAGTTTGATGACAACACAGGTCAGTTTGTTTCAGCAGTGGGATATCGCTTTGGGAGGGTGCGTGAGTGGCAAAAGCCTGTAGTTCATTGGACGAAGCCACAGCCTGATCAGTTGGTTATGGACGGATTAAACACAGTACGGAAGATGGTGCATGCAAAAGCCTACCACTAGTCACCTTTGGCGGTGCAGTAAGTATTACTTCCAACTTTGTCTGGCAAAAGGCCAGTCGAGTGACACCGTGCGCAGCAAGCGGTACGGAATGAAGAAGTTCTGTGCATGGTGCTTCAGTCGGGGCGTAAGAAGACTGGAAAACGTAAATATCGAGTTGATGGATGATTACATGGAGTATCTCAACTTATATCGCAAACCGCAGGACGACGAACCGCTCTGCGATGCAAACAAGTACAGCTTGCTATTATGCGTGAAGAGCTTCATCACCAAGATGTACAACAGAGGTCTGTTGCAAACCAATCCATTGGAGTCAATCGATTTGCCCACGGTAGGGCGTCCTCTTCCTAAAGCGATTTTCTCTGCTGACGAAGTGGAGAAAATTCTAGCTCAACCGCTACTTTTTGGTTTTAAAGGAATGCGAGACAGGGCGATTCTGGAGACGTTCTTCGCCACAGGAATACGCAGAATTGAATTACTCAATCTGGATATTGAAGATATCGATTTTGAGCAGCAATTACTGCGAGTTCGTAAAGGGAAAGGCAAAAGGGAATATATTCTGCCTGTCAGTGCCAGAGCCTGCGAATGGATAGTGTTTTACCTGACAAAATTGCGCCCAAAACTTGCCAATATTAAATCAGGTGGCGCATTGTTTCTGGATGATAAAGGAAGACGTTTCAGAGCAAATGCACTCTCTGATATGGCATCTCGGTATGTTCATTTTGCGGGGTTTAAAAGGGCTGGCTCCTGCCATCTTTTTCGTCATAGTACGGCAACCATCATGTTAGATAACGGTGCGGATATTCGGCATGTGCAGGAGATGTTA
>NZ_JAJALG010000061.1:0-7781 GCF_020515205.1 Alteromonas sp. McT4-15 | reverse complement strand
CAGGGCTGTTCCGTATTAAATGTACGATATTTACCTAATTTGCCACACTTATAAGTAGTAACCCACCTCCGCAGCCATTTATTGGTGTGGTCTACAGAGAATTATGTCTTTTTAGAGGGGAAAATCCCTAGAACCCCTTTAAACATGGGAAGTGGCCAGTCATTGTCGCTAGGTATAAGCGTAGCGCCCTTGTGGCTGAAAGTGAGGCTATTACTTCCCGCCAACGAAGACCCGTTATATCGCATAAGTGTAGAAACACCTTGGCTTGACCATATTGACACGTGGCTTGTTCATGAAGGACAAGTTTTGCGACACGTGCGCGGCGGCGATGCGTTAGCTTACTCAGATAGACCCATGCAATATCGTTACTTTGCCTTCGAGTCATCAATGCCAGCGGGAGAAACCGTACTTTACATGCGTGTTGAAACAGTAGGCCCCATGGCAATTCCCTTGTATATCTCAGAGGCGAAACTTGCTACTCAACGCGATGTATCGAGTGGTTACCAGTACGGTTTTTTGTACGGCATTATGGTTGCCCTCGCTATCTATAATTTAATTATTTATTTTAGTATTCGACATCGAGAGTACGGGCTTTACGCGTTATATCTTTTGGGTTTTGTGGCCAACAGTCTCTCTTATACCGGGCAGCTTCATACGTGGATTACTCCTGATTGGGGCCCTTATTTTCAAGATTGGATGGATATCTTCTTGATGATCACATATTCAATTGCCGGGTTACATTTTGCGCGGGTGTTGTTAAATACGCGTCTTTACGCCCCGCTTTTAGACAAACTTACCACTGGCGTTACTGTCGTTATTCCCATTGGCATGCTTATTAGTGCAGCGTTAAATCAATTGACCATCGCATTGCTGCTTGCTTTTATTCTTAACAGTAGTTTTGCCGTTCTGTTCATTGTGCTAGGGCATCAGGCGTTGAAAAACGATGTACCGGCAGCGCGCTTATTTCTTATTTGTTCAGTGACCGCAGCCACGTGTATCTGTATATCAACAGCGGCAGTATGGGGTTTAGTGCCTTATAACGATTTCACTTTTAAGCTCATAGAACTCGGTGTGGCTTTTGAGGCAATTTTCTTGGCATTTTTGCTTGCCCAGCGTTTTAGATTAGCAGAAATAGATAAGCAAATTGCTGAGCGCAGTGCACGCCAAGACGCGCTGACGGGGCTAAATAACCGTACTGGCTTCGAGCACTTAGTTTACCCAGTGTGGCATCAACTTGTTCGTAGAAAACGTGATTTATCCTTAGTACTGATAGACATTGATCACTTCAAAAATATCAATGATCTTTACGGGCATGCGATAGGCGATGAAGTACTACGCTGCGTGGCAGCACTGCTTGAACATGGTAGCCGACGTGGTGACATTATCGCGAGATGGGGAGGCGAAGAGTTTCTGCTATTTCTTCCTGATACAAACGAAGCTCAGGCTAATACGCATGCTGAAAGGCTTCGGGTTCTGATTGAAGACGCCGTTATTGATAGTGGCGAAGCGAACATACAATTTACCGCAAGCTTTGGGGTATGCGGTACGAAAGACGGCTTGTTAGGTGAAACAAAGTTAAACGATGATGCATTAGAACATATTATCAACCTTGCCGATAAAGCGCTTTACGATGTCAAACAATCGGGAAGAAATAGCGTTCAAGTTGCAAGCGAAGTGCTTTAGGCAATTTAAGAAATAGCGTGTTTTAATACAAAACCGTGCAATGCAGAGGCGATGTACCTGCCTCTGCAATACTTTTTAGAATTAAGTTGGCGTTAAGGCCATATTCATTGACTGTTGTTTTTCGGCTTTGTGCACGTTAAATACAATAAAAAGCAAAAATGTAGAATACAGTGACGCTAACGTAACAATATACCCAGAAGCATCTATCCCGCTTGTAAATACCATGCCACTAATAAGCGCAATAGGCGTATAAGATACACCGTTTTTCCAGTGTTTTAGTAACGCGTACCAAATCTGCTCCCCTTGATGGCGGGAAAGGCTCAAGCCTTTACAAAAATGGGCTAACACGTACGGCATTATCTGAGTAACAAAAACTAACACTCCTGCTAGCACTACGCTTATTGCCTCCATTGCGCCAAATCGCATGTTGCTAATGGGCACACTTGCTGCACTCACCTGCTGCAAGGCCTGTGTTATCCAACCCGCAACACCCATTCCCACCATGCTTAAAGCAAAACAGCCAATTAAAACGGGAAGAAACAGCGACTGTTGCAAGGAAAGCTCAGACAATACGCCGCTTAATGACCCCGTTCTGAACTTAGTGGTAACCACACACACCACAAGCGAAATAAGTGCGATATAAGCCGTCATCTTAAGGGCAAATAGTTCAAACGGTATCTTACATATCAAGTAGGACAGTAGCCCTAGTCCAACACTGATAGCGGGGTTTTCAACGATAAACTGTGCCATATCCTTATAGGCCCGAGCATGTTCTCGGTAAGAGAGTTGTGTATGAATATGCATTGGGTCGACCTCAGTAGCAGAATCGCAACTATAACGGTCAGATTGGACAAAAAAAGTTAACTTTGCCCCATTAGGTATACTAAATGAGACAAGGGTATTGCAAACCATACGAAGAGAAAGTGATTGTCATAAGAAGCTGGCGCTTTCTGGGTAAGCGAAACCATAATCACAAAGCAATGGAAACACGCGCTTAATTAACTTATTTCTTTGTAGATTTAAGGTTGTTCAAAGCCTCTTCAAAAATCATTACTCTGTGATCGTTAATTCTTCGGGCTAATTCCAGCGCTTTCTTACAATACTGCACAATGGCTTCAGCTTCAGTGTAGCGTTTTTAAAAGATTAAAACGCGCATTCAAAGACTTAAGCCTGGCTTAGGGACTTTTCCCAAATCCGAGCATTTATCATAATCAAGTCACACACTGGATCTTTGATTTCACAGTAAGCGTCTCTATCAAATCTAGTGTGCTTAGATAACGACTGCTTCAATCTGGCATAGGCTGTCGCCGATTCAGGATGATTTCGCAGAAAATCTCTGAATAACAGCGCATATTTATAATTTTTAGCACCTACTCTTCGAATATGGATATTCGCTTTGAAGCGCCATCGGTGAGTTATCCCCGGTAAGTAAATTTTTTTCCATTCATTTTCGTCAGATTCGTTTGGCGGCAGGTGATCTTTACTTAAATAAGCGTATGAGAAACCGAAGTCTTGTAAGGCAGCGTTGATTACTTCGCAAACCTCATCTGAAACTTCTTTTACGCCGATTTGAATGTCAATGCGATCTTTGGACGGCATATTTTGAATGGCAGTAGAACCAATATGCTCGATGCAAACCGCTAGTGTGCCTAAGGCTGAGTCTAAATCTTTTTTTGCCTGTTCAAATTGTTTAAGCCATATTTCCTGATAGGAAATAATATCAATAGGGTCACGTTTCATTGTCTTTGTAAGGGGATTCAGCCAATAGTGTTTGGACAAAAAGTCTAGGGGGAATGGTAGCCATGTCAATACCACGAAATTTTAATGAGACTAGTGAAAGCCCAATGGGCATGGAAAAAGCTATTGCTGTCGTCCGCTTCAGACAAAGAGCCTATCAAAGATATTTAAAAAACTAGCCTCAGTAATCGATATCCATCAAATGTGATTCCACAAACAAAAACAATAAATGTTGATCTAAATCAAACCACATTATAAACTTTCAGTAATTTCTGAAACTTCAGCAGGTAAAAAATATGAAGATGACTCCACTTATCACGTCTGCGGTTATGCACTTTGGGGAAATGGGTAGCCGATGGGGTTTTAATCGCACTGTTGGGCAAATATTGGCGCTTATTGTGCTGAACGAAGAGCCCATTTCAGCACAGGAAATTGCTGACGCACTGAATATTTCTCGTGGGAATACCAGCATGGGCCTTAAAGAATTGCAGTCGTGGCGCCTAGTAAAACAACATCTGGTCCCCGGTGAACGCAAAGAGTTCTTTGTTCCAGCCGGTGATATATGGACATTGGCTAATCGCGTTTTTGAAGAGCGAAGAAAACGAGAAATCGACCCTACTATGAGTTTACTGCGCGACCTTCTTCTCGACACGCCAGCAAATGAAAAAGAAGCCAATGCGCAAGATAAACTGAACGAAATTCACGATTTACTCGAATCAATTACGGCATGGTCTGAAGAACTTCAGAATCTTGGGCCTGAAAAGTTAAATACGTTGATGAAGCTTGGCGCTGGTGTAGGCCGCATGCTTGAGCTTAAGGATAAGCTTCTTCCGGGGAAAAACAGCGTTAACTAAGGGGGCCTTCTGTGGATGCATTCTTGCTGTCTCGATTACAATTTGCGTTAAATATTAGTTTTCATATTCTCTTCCCAACCATCACTATGGCGATGGGATGGTTTTTGTTTTATTTCAAAATGCGCTCTAACCTGTCTGGTCATCCTGTGTGGATGCGCATGTACCGGTTTTGGGTCCGTGTGTTCGCATTAAGTTTCGCCCTAGGTGTTGTAAGTGGCGTAACCATGTCATTTCAATTTGGCACTAACTGGCCGGGATTTATGGAAAAAGTGGGGAATGTGGCAGGTCCATTACTGGGCTACGAAGTACTTACCGCCTTTTTCTTGGAAGCGACCTTTCTCGGCATTATGCTTTTTGGTATTCGCCGCGTGCCTAATTGGCTGCATACCGCTTCAACATTGATTGTTGCCATTGGTACGACAACGTCAGCATTTTGGATATTGGCGCTGAATAGTTGGATGCAAACGCCGCAGGGCTATGAGGTGATCGACGGCGTGGTGTATGCCACCAACTGGAAAGAGATTATTTTCAACCCTTCATTTCCTTACCGCTTTGTACACATGATGCTGGCATCAGGCCTTACTGCTAGTTTCTTAATTGCGGGGCTTTCAGCGTACAGAATGCTTAAGGGCGATAATAAGCTAGCACCAAAACTAGCACTCAAAACGGCCACTTATACCGCTGCTGTGCTTATTCCTTTGCAAATATTTGCAGGTGATATGCATGGTTTAAATACCCTTGAACACCAGCCTCAGAAAGTCGCAGCGATGGAAGGCTTATGGGAAACCACTGAAGGCGCGCCTTTGCTTTTGTTTGCCATTCCCGATGAGGATGCAAAGGAGAACCACTTTGAAGTGCCTATTCCTTATGGAGCAAGCTTAATACTGACTCACGAACTAAAAGGCGAGATAAAAGGCTTAAACGAATTTGAAGGAGAGCATCCTCCCGTTGCGCCTGTATTCTTCGGCTTTCGCGTTATGGTCGGTATGGGCATGCTGATGTTACTTGTTTCATGGTTGGGTAGTGTTTACTTATTGCGCAACAAACCGCTCCCCACTTGGCTTAAGCGCACTTTTGCGGGTATGGCATTTAGCGGATGGGTTGCCACACTTGCGGGTTGGTATGTCACTGAAATAGGTCGTCAGCCTTACCTTGTCAGTGGCGTCTTAAAAACCGCTGATGCCGTTACGCAGCTTCCACCCAGCAACATTGCGCTGTCATTTACCCTATATGTGGTCATTTATTCGGTTTTACTCGTGGCGTACATGGGAACCTTAATGCTGATGTGTCGACGTGCGGTAGAGATTGAAGAGATCACGACTGAAGAGCGTGAAATCGCAAAAGCGAAAATGCAACCTACGAACCCAGACCCAGCAACGGTATAAGGAACTAACATGTTTGAGAATGTATCGGCAGAAATGCTAGGCAATATTTACATAGGCTTACTGGGTTTATCGGTATTACTTTATGCCATTTTAGACGGTTACGATTTAGGGGTAGGCGTATTAATTCCGCCGAGAACGGAATCGTTTCGCGACGATATGATTGCGTCAATTGGCCCTTATTGGGACGCCAATGAAACCTGGTTAGTTTTGGCTATTGGTCTTTTACTTATCGCCTTTCCTGAAGCCCACAGTGAGGTGTTGCAAACACTGTATTTACCTGCAACATTTATGTTGTTAGGTCTTATTTTACGAGGTGTCTCATTCGATTTTCGCGCTAAGGTTGTACAAGTGAAAAAACGAAAGTGGGACATGGCGTTTAAATACGGTTCATTACTTACCACGCTAGCTCAAGGCTATATGCTTGGTATCTATGTGACAGGGCTTCGTACAGACATATGGGCACAGGGTTTTGCGCTGCTTGCGGCCTTTGGTGTTACCGCGGCTTACGCCTTCATTGGCGCCTGCTGGTTAATTCTTAAATCAGAAGGTGAGTTGCAGCAGAAAGCCTATTACTGGGCACACAAAGGGTTATATGTTCTTGTTGCCGGTATAGTGGCCGTAAGTATTGCAAATTTAACTCTACACGACGACGTTAGAGAATTGTGGCTATCTGCTCCTTGGGGGTATGTACTATTTGCCATACCGTCGGCGTGCTTTGCACTGCTGATACTGTGCGGCATACTGCTTAAAAAGCTCCCTGAATCTAACGGCAAAGGTGAATGGCTCCCCTTCTTTATCGCGCTTTTAGTGTTTTTGCTCTGTTTTGCAGCATTTGGAATCAGTTATTACCCATTTATTATCCCCGGGCACATGACCATCTCCTATGCTCTGAGTGATGCGAGTTCGTTGCGTTTCTTGTTGGTGGGAGTAGTCATAGTTGTTCCTGTGATACTGGCGTATACCGCAATGGTATACAAGATATTTTCGGGTAAGTCTGAAAAGCTCTCTTATTACTAGCGTAATGTTAACCTCTGCGGCCTTATTTTTAAGGCTGCAACATCGATATTCTTTTTAACTGATGATGAGCATTAATGTTAATCATTGGCCTGACTTTCAATTGCCGACTACTATTTATTTATACTCCAAAAGTTCTCTGCGCTTTACTCACTCTTAGTTCGTTTTAGTTCGTTCTGTCGCACTCGCTAAGAGATAAAAGTGATCCAAAATCTATACTTTAGTCTAAAAAAATAATGAATCAGCTTGAAATACCACATTGACATTAAAGTGTAATAATACTACATTTCATTTGGGGTAATTTTATTAAGAAGGAGCCAAAATATGGAAAATGTATTTCACTCATTTTCAAGGTTCTTCAAACGCGCCCACCCCTATACGGTCGCACATTACATCGGCCGTAAGAATGCGCAGCGTATCCTAGGATGTAAAATCAAAAAGAAATCCAAGATATTCGCAGAACAGCACGTTGAAGACCAAACACATTAATTTGATTGGGGCCTGTAAAAAAGGCCCCATTTTTTTGTGCTGTTATTGAGATAGTAAAAAACAGTGCCTTACGTTAGTTTGAACGTATTCACATTCGATTGTAGCTCGGTCGCTAACCCTGCCAAACTTCGCGCTTCTATATTTACATTATTGTTGGCAGCCTTTACGTTGTCACCTAGCATTTGGAAATCAAGCACGCCTTCACGTGCCAGCGTCACCTGCTCTCTAGCGTGCTGAACTAAATCTGAGGCATCATTACTCACTTTAACCAGTGATAAAATACTTTGTCGTCCGCTCTCTAAAGTGGCAACCAAATCGTTAGCCATAGCAAGTGCATTATGTGCCTTATCTTTATTTGATGTCATGGTTCTAACCGATGCTTTAATCGACTCCACTATCGTCTCAAGCATGGTATTTATTTCCACTGTCGATTGATGGGTGCGAGAGGCAAGTGTTCTTACTTCATCGGCCACTACTGCAAATCCGCGTCCAGACTCACCCGCGCGCGCAGCTTCAATAGGGGGTTCTAGGGATTTTCCCCTCTAAAGTAACATAGAATGCTACAGGCTTTGTATTATATAGCCTCCAGCTGTGGGTTACTTTCGTTTCCAAGCTTAAT